>JAYTTC010000669.1:0-14236 GCA_043745255.1 Verrucomicrobiales bacterium | reverse complement strand
CCGAGCATTAATGAGACGTTGTTACCGGCGTAGTTCGCGATCGCGATGTCCGGGCGTCCGTCTCGATTGAAATCACCGACCGTTGCTGAAATCGGCCGATTGCCAGGGCTGTATACGGCGAGCGAGTTCATCACGCCCGTGCCATCATTCAACAGCACGCTGAAGCGATTTCCCCCGTAGTTCGGAACCAATGCATCTATCCAACCATCTCCATCCACATCCGCTAGCACCAGATTGTAGGGATCGGATGAACCTGTCGGATAGTTCAATCGCGACGCGAACTCGCCTAGGCCCTTTCCGAAGAGAACACTGACCGTGTTATTACCCGCATTCAGAGTAACCAGATCCAGGATGCCATCCTTATTGAGATCCACTACCGACGCATAGCGCGGGTTGCTCTCGGTCGCCAGGGTCGCTTGAGCGCTGAAAGTGCCATCGCCGTTACCGTAGAACAGACTCAAGTTGTCGCTATTGTAGTTGGCAGTGACAATGTCCAGTTTGCCGTCACCATTCAGATCCGCCACGGAGACGCTGTAGGGAGCATCTCCGCTCGCGTAGTTGACCGCGGACTGGAATGTCCCGTTGGCGGCACCCAGCAGCACACTGATGTTGTCTGTCTGCTCGTTCGCGGTGACGATGTCGAGCCAACCATCGTTATTGAAGTCCGCCAGCTTGACAGAGCGCGGATTGGTTCCCACCGCGTAGTTCGTCGCCGAAGAGAACAGTCCGTTCCCGCCACCGGTCAATACACTCACGCTTCCGTCGCTGTGATTGGCCACCACCAGATCCATTTTTCCGTCGTGGTTCACGTCACCCAGCGCGAGAGCGATGGAACCGGGGCGGGTGGTGAAATTCGTCGCGGGCTTGAAGGTGGCGTCACCATTGCCCAGAAGGATGCTCACGTTGCCGCTGGAAAAGTTTGCGACCACGAGATCGAGTATCGCATCCCCATCAATCAAAGCGCTGGCGATAAAATACGGAGTGACACCCACCCCGAAATCACCCGATACCGTAAATGATCCATCGGGTGTACCCAAGGGCCCGCTCCCAAGAGGGGTGGCCGTCTCTCGCGTGTCGTCATTGCGTCCCTCAAAGACGAATCCCTCTCCGGCACTGATGAGGAACTGCCGAACGCGTGACGCCGCGAGCGAGTTTCCCGCACGATCGCGCAATGCGGTCTGCACGATGAGACGATAGGCCCCTGGTTGGAGCGGACCATCCAAAATTAGGTAGGAGGCCGAAAGCCCACTGCTGTAGCCGGTGCTTCTTACGGCATAGAGCACATCATCCGACGTGTCGAAAAGCTTGTCCGCTCCCGCCGCTCGCAAATCATAGTTTGCTGAATTGGTGACCGTGGACTGGTTCATGTCCTCGGAGAAGCTGAGAGAAAACCGATCGATAAGAACAACGTTGGTGCTGTCATTCGCGGGCAAACTGTCATCGGTGATCAGCGGCGGTGTGGTATCCGCCAGGGCCAGATTCAGCAAATACTGCGAGGCCAGACCGACGCTCTCTGGAGTTCCTGTCACTCGCGCATAATAGGTGCCGTCCCCCCCCTCCTGAATGGGATAGATCAGACTTGCTGCTCCCGCTGCGGAATTGGTAACGAGGACTCCCGCAGCGTTGTAAACTCCGAGCACTGCGGACAGCGAACTGCTCAACGGCTGACTCAGCCCGAGGCGAATCTCGGTGCCAGCGGTTAGGTTGCCAAGACGGAAGTAGTCGCCCGCATCGGGGAGGCTGATGTAACCCAACATCGTTCCAGTCTGCTGACCCGGCGCAAAAGCCAGGACGGGCGTGTTTGCCTGGGCAAGGCCGTCGTTACTCTCTGACTCGAACTGCCAGGGAGCGCGAGCCGTGGTGACCCGCAACCGATACTCCCCGTTGAAGTCGTAATTGTAAGTCACGCGCACTGCATAGGTGCCGTCTGCGGGAATAGAGAGGGGCCCGGATTGGCCGCGTCCATTGTAGTCGGAACAAAACTCTCCAATGCTGGTACCATCCGGCGTCTCGAGGTGAAAACAGATGCCGCTGGCGTTCGGACTCCCCGGACTCTCGGATGCCATCACCACCGACTCTCCCTGCTTGCCGGTGAAACTCCAGTAATCGACGTCTGCGGTGCTGGAAAGATTTCCTCGACCCCAGCCGGTGCGGATGCCGCTTCCCACCGGATCTTCGGTAAGCAATTTGGTATCGTTGGGGAAGAGCAACGAGATGTCGTTACCGGTGTGGTTGGCGAGCGCGAGTTCAATCCTACCGTCGTGGTCGAAATCGCCAGCCACGATCGAGATCGGCCGGCTGCCTCCGAGGAAGTTCGCCGCCGATCCAAAAACTCCGCCGCCTCGATTGACGAACAACGTCACGCGACTCCCCCCGTACTCCGCCACGGCAATATCCAGTTTTCCGTCTCCGCTAAGATCGCTCAGGATCAACTGATAGGGATCTGACGAGCCCGTGGGATAGTTGGTGGCAGTGCTGAACGCTCCCGCACCTAAACCGAACAGCACGCTCACGCTGTTGTCCCCGGCGTTCACCACGGCAATATCGGGCTTGCTGTCCCCGTTCAAATCGCCAATGGCCACCGATCGAGGCGACTCTCCCACCGATAGGTTTGTAGTCGTGTTAAAAGTTCCATCGCCCTTGCCGAGCAAGATGCTGAGGGAGGCGCTTCCCGAGTTAGCGACTGCGATATCGAGCTTGGAGTCGCCGTTCAGATCCGCAACCGCGAGGCCAAAGGCCGCGTTTCCAGAGGAATAGGAGATTGCCTCAGCGAGGGAGCCGTCTCCTAGTCCGAGCAGCACGCTGACAAAGGCATTGCCAGAATTGGCCACCACCACGTCCATCTTGCCGTCACCATTGAAGTCGCCCAGCTTTACCGATCGCGGACTGCTTCCCACCGCAAAATTCGTGACCGCGCCGAAGGTGCCATCCCCATTTCCGAGCAACACACTAACGCTCGCTGTGCCATAGTTCGCCACCACCAGATCGGGCTTGGAATCGCCATTCATGTCCCCCACCGCGATCGCGATTGGCCCCGTCGCCGCAGGATACGTCACCGCCGTCTGAAAAGTGCCATCCCCATTCCCCAGAAGGACGCTCAGGGTGGAGCTCGCATAGTTCGCGGAAACAAGATCGATATGGCTATCGTTGTTGAATAATCCCGAGGCAACGAAGTACGGGTTCGTTCCGACCGGGTAGCCAGGCCCGGAAAAGAAAGATCCGTCCGGATTGATATTGGGCAACACGCTCAATGAGGTCGCGCCGTTGGGAGCGTTGTTATCTCGATCTTCCAGAACGAATCCCGACACACCCTGAATGGTAAAGTTGCGCACGTGCGAGGCAGCGAGGCCATTTCCTGCGCGGTCCTGGAGCTCGGTCTTGACAGTGAAGCGGTAGTTCCCGGGCTGGAGCGGACCGTCGGAAACCAGATAGGAGGAGGCGAGGCCGCTTGAGTATCCGGTGGAAACCACTCGGTAAAGCAGGTCATCCTTGGTATTGAAAAGCGTATCCGCCCCCGCGCTCCGCAACTCGTAGTTTGCCGAGTTGGTCACCGTGATGGGACTCATGTCCTCGGAGAACCCGAGCACAAAACGGTCAAGGATCAGATTGGTCGCCGTTCCCTCGCCTGGCAGACTGTTCGAGAGGATGCTCGGCGGGAGAGTGTCCGCAAGATCGAGGGTGAGTATGTATTGAGAAAGGATGCCCGCAGATGTAATACCCGTCAGAGTACTCGGGGCCCAGACAGGAAGATTCGTCAGGCTGCCGTGGTTTCCATTCACGGAAGAGTCTTTTACGATCGCGCCGACACCCTCGTCAAAGCGCCAATAACCCGCCAGTCCCGTCTCATTTCCAACCAAGCTCTGAGACATCCCCGATTGGATCTGCGTCTGGGATCGAGGCAGGTTCCAAATTCGAATCTCATCCGCTTTGCCTGGAAAAAACGCGGCCAGTTTACCTAAGTCTACATCCGCTCCCAAGGTGACCAGACTCGAGTCGTAAACTGGAGTGCGGGTCAGGGTGTTGGTCGCTAGCGGGATACCATTCACGTAGAGGATCCCAAGGTCCACCGCATCGTCGAAAGTGAAGGCCAGATGGTACCACACTCCAAGCTGTGGCACCCAGGTCGGTCCTACAAAACTCATGCCGCTGGCATCCCCAACCCCGCCGCGCAACTGGCCGCTTTCATACCACAACGCATAAGAGTTGTTGTAAGCATCTCCCAACGCCTTGCCAATGAGGACAACATTGCCAACGGAGCTGAACTCAAACCAGCCTTCGAGAGTGAGGTTCTGCGGGCGCAGGCTCGGAGAGTCGGGGATCGTCGCGGCATCTCCATTCCCATCAAATTGCAGGGCAAAGCCATTGGTCCCTCCAAACTTTTTCGCCACCGCCAAATCGTCGGACAGAAGCCGCGCATAATACGCTCCGCTGCCGCCGGTCGGAATGGTGAATGTCAGAGAGCTCGCAGCCACCGAGCTATTGGCAACTGAAACTCCTGACGCGTCATAAACTCCGAGAATGGCGGGAAGTCCGCTGCTCGCAGGACGCTGAAGGCCGAGAGAAATAGTCGTTCCGTCGGAAAGATTCCCTAGTTGGAAGAAATCGCCGTTCGGATCCCCGGTCCCAATGTACCCGAGAATTTTAGCGGTCTGGTGCCCGCCAGCAAGAAAGAGAGTAGGACGATTCGCTTGAGCGATGCTGCTGTTGTTTTCGGTTTCGATCTGGGTGGGCGGACGCGCGGTGGAAACCCGAATGCGGTACTCTCCCTGATAATCATAATTGGAGACCACCTGAACATAGTAGGTGCCATCCAGCGGCAGAGTCACTGGGGTTGACTGCCCGAAGCCCGTGTAGTCAGAACCGAAATTGACCATGAGAACTCCGTCCGGCCGATAGATGCGATAGATCAGGGAGCTGGCGGCGGGGTTTCCGGGCACTTCCACGGCGAGACTGACAAGATCTCCCGCGGCGCCGGTAAAACTCCAGGAATCGACATCGGCCGCACTGGTCAAATTACCGCGGCCGGCTCCGGTCCGAATGCCGCTTCCTGCGGGATCCTCACTGAGCAGTTCCACATTGTTGGCAAATATCAGGCTGACCGTGTTGGCGCGATAGTTCGCCGTGGCCAGATCCACTCGGCCATCCCCATTCCAATCCCCCATGGCAATGGCGATCGATCCGTTTCCGGCAGGGTAGTTCTGCACGCTGCCCAGGGTGCCGTCTCCCTTTCCTAACAGCACGGCCACCACGCTCGCGCCGTAATCGGCTATCAAGACGTCCAACCGGCCATCATTGTTGAGATCTGCGAGAACCAAATGGTAAGGGTCGGCGGTGCCGACCGGATAGCTCACGGCACTGGTATAGGCACCCTGCCCTGCCGCAAGAAGCACGCTCACCGTGGCATCGCCTGCGTTCATGACCACCAGATCAGGCTTCCCATCGCCATTCAGATCGCCTGACGCCAGAGAGCGAGGAGAGCTTCCCACCGAGTAGTTGGTGGCCGCACCGAAGGTGCCGTCCCCGTTACCGCGAATCACACTGATGCTTGCAGCATTGCCGTTCGCAACCGCCAGATCGAGTTTTCCGTCACCGCTGAGCTCGGCGGCAACCACGCCAAACGCACCGCTGCCGGTTGGAATAGAGGCCGCCGCGGCAAAGCCCCCTTCGCCGTTGCCGAGTAACACACTCACGTAAGCGTTGCCCGAGTTTGCTACCACCAAATCCAATTTTCCGTCCCCGCTAAAGTCTCCCATCTTCACCGAGCGAGGACTGCTCCCCACAGCGAAATCGGTAGCGGTTCCGAAGGTTCCCGTGCCCGTTCCCAGCAAGACGCTGACGCTGGAAGCGCTGTAATTGGCCACTGCCAGATCCGCCTTTCCGTCCCCGTTGACATCGCCAACCGCGATCGCAATCGCTCCCGCACCTACGCCATAGGAGATGGCGGGCTGAAAACTACCGTCCGCGTTGCCCAGCAGAATGCTCACCGTAGCGCTGCTGAAGTTCGCCACCGCCAGGTCCTGCACTCCGTCACCGTTGAACGATCCAGAGGCGATGAAATAGGGATTGGATCCCACGGTATACGAGTTCCCCACAGTGAATGAGCCATCGGGTGCAGTGCCCGGGGCAACACTCAATGAGGTGGCTCCAGAAAAGAAATCGTTGTTTCGATTCTCCGCCAGGAAGGAACTCAAACCGGTGATGGAAAAAGTCCGAATGTAAGAGGCTGCCAGCGGATTCCCGGCTCGGTCCTTCACGGCCGAGGTGACGGTGAAACGATACTTTCCCGGCTGAAGAGGGCCATCGGAGAGTCTCAACAATGCCGTCAACCCACCGGCGTAACCATCACTGATGAAGTGGTAGATCAAGTCATCCGAATTGCCAAAGATCCCGTCTCCACCCGCGCTGCGGAGATCAAACCCGTTCAGCGGATCATTGGGATAGGCATCCACCGCGTCAGGAATTCCGTCACCGTCTGCGTCGGTGTTCGCGATCTCGATCACGCCGCGGTGGCCGTTATTCCCGTTCTCATCGTTCCACGCCCCAGAGGCCAGCATCACGCCATAGTTCTCCGCATTGCCACCGCCGTTATTGGGCTCGCCCGAATTCCAGTTGCTGTAGGTGATGGCCTGCCCGCTGATCCAGGAGAATGTTCCTTCGACCGCCTGATCGGTAAACCCCGTCCAGAAAGATCCGTAACCCACAAAATTTCCCAGCAGCCAAGCGTTCTCCGCAGCGTCATTGATGGTGACCAAGTGCGCTCCGTAGCGCTGAGCCTGGGCCTCGGCCGTGGCCCAGCTCGCGGAGGTGTCGGTGATGACATACGCACTGCCCCCAAACTTCCAAAACTGACGGCCCAAGGTGTTGAATGTCCCATTGACCTCCTCGCTGAAGGTCAGCGTTACCCGGTCAACCATGTTGGAGCTGGCGCTGCCCTCGGCAGGAAAGGTGTCGCTGAGAATCTTGGGGGCCACGCCGTCGGTGATCGAAACATTGGCGACATACTGCGCTCGGATATCTCGTCGAATGGCGCTCTGAAGATGCAGAAAATGAAGTCCGTTGGAGGAGACTGTGAAACTCAGCGCACCCGAGGTGTTGGTCACCAGCGCAACCGGATTCCCTTCGAGTTCCACCGTCAACACAATGTCGGCGGCAGACACCGAGCTGGCGCTCGGGAAGGTGACGTTCAAGTTGATCGCATTGCCAATGTTCAAAACACCCAAGCGATAGTAGTCGCCCGCGGAGTCGCTGCTGACGAAGGATCCAGCCACATGGGCTTGGTAGAGGCCGATCAGCGTGGCTAGGTTCAGGGAGTTGGCAGAGGCCTGGGAATCATTTCCCTCCACTTCCAACTGTGGCGCTCGGGACTGATCCACCCGCAACTGATAGCCTCCGGTGCCGCTGCCGCTGAAGGATCGAAGATAATAGGTGCCGGGGGAAGGAACGGTGAAATTCTGAATCTGAGCAACACCTTGTCCATCGGATCCCACCGTCACCAGATTCCCGGCTAGCGCGTTCTGGAGATAGATTTGCGGAAAGAGCCCGCCGCCCAGCGCTTCCAATCGCAAGGTGAGATGATCGCCTGCTTCGGCGTCGAAGCGCCAATAGTCTACGTCGGTCGAGGTAAGGAACGAACCCGCTCCCAGTGCGGTGAAGAAGCCTGAGCCGACAGGAGACTCGACCAGCGGAAGAGAGGTGGCGTTCACCAGCGCGTCATTGTCCGTATTCTCCAACTTCCCACCGACAGGGTTTGAGATCACGAACGCCTGGCTGTAGAGAGCAACCGCCACGCTGTTCGTATCGAGCAGGCCCGCCTTGGTCTCGAAACGGTAGCGACCCGGCTGAAGCGGAGAATTGTCGAAGAGAACGCTGATCGTCCTCAATCCATCGAAGCTTGGCTTGAGCGGGACGATCAGATCATCCCCATCTCCGAAGATGCCGTTCCCACCGGACTCCCGCAGGACGTAGTTGGAAGCATTGGTCGCAGTGGATCCGAGCAAACTTCGAGACGTCGTGATTTGAAACGCGTCGACGGCAAACGAATTGGTGGAACCTGCTGTCGGCAAGGAGGTGCTGCGAACGAAGGTCTGAGGCCGATCGGAAGTCAGACTTACGCTGACATTGTCGATACCCCAGGATTCGTCCGAAATGGGTTGGAGATTCTGCCCCTGAAAGGCGACCTGAGCCGTGGCAGCCGAGGGGGTGAAGGAAACCTCGATGTTGCGATAAATCGCATCGACATACGACGGCTGAAAACCCAGCTGAGCTCGACCCACATCGGGGGGATACGGAAACGTCTGAGGGCTGCTGGGAGGATTGCCGTTGTAGTTGCTGAAGGTTTCGTGGAAGAGCGTTGTACCATCCACCACGACATTGAAGTAATCACCGGCCCCGGACGAGCCATCCAAAGAATCAATCGCGTAAAAATCAAAGCCAACCGTGTACGACTTGCCCACAGTCAGCCCGCTTAGGCTGAGGGTCTGAGCCTCGTTGCTGAATCGGCCGGTGAAGCGGGAGAAAGCATTGGTCTCCGCCGTTTCTAAATTGGTGAGTGACCACTCCGGGCCAACGCCGGCCTCGAAGTCAGTAAAGTACGGGACCACCGCAGCCTCGGTTCGAAACCCGGAAAGGCAGCCCAAAAGGACCCAGAACGAAAAACGACAAGCACTCATCTTACTCACAACACCCATAGGTCGACAAATCCGCAGACAGCTTAATCCTGAGCAAGGTGGAATAGACGCGAAAAAGATGAGGAAGACAAGAAGAATGGACTCGGGATACGTAATTTACTGGGCCACACCTTCGCTTGCGAGGCGATGCGCAATTCCGGAGTGGCATTCGCCACGCACACGTCGCGGTATCGCCACATTCCATCCGAAAGGGGGACCGCAGCCTTGATTTCTGAAGGAACACGCGGCCATATGGTGCAAACCCAGCTCAAGCTTTGACTATCCGCCCCTGCTCGAAATGAAACGTAAACTAATTCTCATCGGAATTCTCAGCGCAGTCCTCATGGCTCAGCGGACGAGCCGCGCAAACAGCGTCGTGGTTTTCAACGAGATCCACTACCATCCGGTGGCGAATGAAACGGCACTTGAGTGGCTGGAATTGTTTAACCAGATGTCCGTCGACGTGGATCTCTCCGGCTGGTCTCTGGAGAACGGGGTGTCTTTCGTGTTCCCGGAAGGAACGGTGATTCGTGCGGGAGGATATCGGGTAGTCGCCAGCTCGCCTCAGGCACTGGCAAGCCTCACCGGACTGACCAATATTCTTGGCCCGTTCGCTCGACGTCTCTCGAACACCGGGGACGCCCTTGACCTGCGAAACTTCAACTCCCGTTTGATGGATTCCATGCACTATGGAGTCGGTGGAGAATGGCCGGCCGGCCCCGACGGCTCGGGCGTCACCCTAGCGAAGAGGTCTCCGAACCTTGCCAGCGCCGTGTCGAGTAGCTGGACATCCAGTGCAGTCGTCGGCGGAACCCCGGGAGGCGCGAATTTCTCCTCGATCCCACCCACCGGCGTTCGAACCGTCGCGATTCCGCTCAACGGAGAGTGGCGATACCAGGACGACGGGATAGATCTTGGAACCGACTGGAGTTCCTCCTCCTACGACGACACACAATGGAAGCTGGGCGCGGCACCGTTCCAAACGGGGGACATCTCGCTTCCACTTCCAAAGGCGACATCGCTGGTGGCCGGCCGAGGCACCTATTATTTTCGGCGCTCCTTCACGATGCCCGGAGCTCCGGCCAAATCCCTTCTGAGCTTGCGAACCCTCCTCGACGACGGAGCGTTGGTGTATATCAACGGAATCGAGGCAGCTCGGCTAAATCTCCCGACCAACACCTTGAGCTTTGGCTCCTTCGCGAGCTCCGCCGTTGGCAATCCATCGCTCAGTGCCCCTTCGCTCCTGCTCGTAACCAATCTCCAAGCCGGCCTCAATCAAGTGGCGGTGGAGTTGCACCTGGCCAACGGGACCACCAACGAGAATTTGAAGATCACGCCGTCGGTTGGATATCGAATGACATGGGATGGGAACGACGGGGACTACAGCAACTCGACCTCCCCTGCCCTCGCTCCCTCCAACGACGCTCTGGCCTCTCGTGGCGCGGAGGTCTTCACCAGCAGCAACACCAACGCCGCGTCAAAGCTCAACGATGGCCACTACGGCACAGGCAGCGGATGGAGCCCGGCGAATACGGACATCAATTCATTCATCTTGATTCGCTTTCCTCAGATCATACCGGTCAACAGCATAGCCTGGAGTCGAGACAACGGCGATTCGAGCGACACGGCCTGCGGCGGCACCTGCACGGATCGCGCGCTAGGCACTTACACCGTCCAGTACACCCTTGCGGCGGACCCTTTGAAGGTAACAACTCTCTCGACTAATCCGACCAACGACTGGGCCACCGTCGCCACCGTGCGATACCTCGGCACTCAAAACGGATTCTCCGCCCATCTGCGTCATCGGTTCGATCTGCGTAACACCAACGGCTCGCCGATTCTCGCGACTGGCATTCGCCTGCGCGCCAGTGCCACCAATAATTTTGATGAGATAGAGATCAATCCTCCCGCAGTGCCGCACTTCGACGCCGCATTCGCCCTCGAACTCACATCTGCCGAGATCCTGCCGCCCCCCGCTGCAATTGCGTTCAACGAGATCACCGCCGGGACCAACGGGGTCTTCGTCGTCGAGATGATCAACCACGGGACAGTGCCGGTCAATTTGAGCGGCGTTCGGATTCTTTCAACAGGAACTCCCGCGGCTTCCTACACATTCGCGGAGCAAACCCTTGCCCCCGGTGACTTTCGAAAGATCGGAGCGGCCGAGTTGGGATTTTCCCCTCTGCCAGGGAGTAAGTTATTCCTCTTCGCGCCAGGTCAGTTCCAGCTTCTCGACGCAGTCACTGTTGGGACTGTACCGCTGGGACGCTTCCCAAATGGGACCGGCAGCTGGATGACTCTGGAGCAGCCCACATTGGGGGGATCAAATGTCGTGAGGCTGCGTGACGAGATCGTGATCAACGAGGTGATGCATCACGCTGCTCCCATGGACCCGGTAGCCGCGGTCACGCGCGTCACAACGCTTCTGTCGCTGACGAACACCTGGCGTTATAACGACACCGGAGGCGATCTCGGGAGCCTATGGCACCAGCGGGATTTCGACGACAGCGGCTGGGCAGCGGGTGCCGGGTTGTTCGGCACCAACAACGGAACCCTGCCCGCCCCAGTCCTCACTTTGATCTCGTCGAATCAAACGACCCGCTATTTCCGTACACGATTCACATTCCAGCCCGATGGAAGCACCAATCCGATCGTCCTGCAGTTGCATGCGCTGGTCGATGATGGTGCCGTGTTCTATCTCAACGGAGTGGAGCTCTATCGAGAGAACATGCCTAAAGGAACGGTGCTCTTCTCCACCCCTGCGGCGAGTCGCGTGGGCGATCCCACCTTCCATAGTCCCGTGATGCTTTCGGCTGAGGCGTTGGTTGCGGGGGAAAATCGGGTCGCGGTGGAGCTCCACCAGGCGGGAGCGGACCCTCGGTCCACTGGGCTTACCCTGACCGGCGGCGGACTAAGGCTTGTCGAGGAAGGCCCCTCCGGGCTCTCAGCCCCGAGGAATCTGGCCCGTCAGCCGGGGGCTACTCCATTCGTGATCAATTCACTCACTGGATTCCCCATTCACGATTTCTCCCACCTCAACGACGGCCTCTATGGAAACGCGAATAGCTGGATCGGTAACTCCGGTTCCCCGGGCTTCGCAGGCATCGCGCTAGGAGGACTTTTCACCGTGAATGGAATCGCGTTCGGACGAGACAACACGGGACAGAGCACCGATCGATCGATCGGCGCCTATACGCTGCAGTACACCCGAGTCGCAACCCCAGCGACCTCCACTCCGGTCACCGGGGATCCATCCACCGGTTGGGCACCGATCGGAAAAATCACCTATCAAGCGACCGGAACCGGTCTCTTCAGCAGCGCCTCATTGCGCCATCGGTTCAGCTTCGACCCGGTAGATGCCACGGGCATACGGCTGCTTGTGCCAGCCACCGGCATCGGATCCGGCACTTGCATTGATGAACTCGAAGTGAATCCGCCGAATACCGGTGCAGATGCCGTGTTCGGTGCGGATCTCAACTTGATCACCACCCTGACTCCCGCCCTTCCCTTCACCCGCTCCACGGAGGAATGGATTGAGCTCTACAACCGCTCCGAACGGACGGTCGATCTAGCAGGCTGGTCTTTATCAGGCGCGGCTCGGTTCCAGTTCCCTGCGGGGTCGCAGCTCGAGTCGAACCACTATCTGGTGGTGGCGAACGATGCCACATCGCTGCAGCTCAAGTGGCCGGAAGTCAGCCAGTCGATTCTTGGAAACCTCGCCGGCAAACTCGGCAGCGGCGAGCACTTGGTGCTCAGGGATAGTCTGGGAAATCCGGCCAATGAAATAGCGCTGACCGCCTCGGGGTTCAGTGATGGCGGAGGTTCCAGTTGGGAGCTCACCGATCCTCGGGCGGACAATAGTGTCGCCGGGGCGTGGGCAGACAGCGACGAAAGCCGCCATAGCCACTGGCAGTCCGTTAGCTATCGGATGATCGCCGGTCAGCGATTCGGGAATGTGCTTTGGAATGAGTTTCGGGTCGGTCTGCTCGACCCCGGCGAGGTCTTGATGGACGACGTGAGCGTGGTGCGCAATCCGGATGGAGCACGCCAGCAACTGATCCAGAACGGAGATTTTGAACTTGCCGTCGGCAACTCCCACTGGCGCATGTTGGGGGATCATCGACAGAGCCAGATCGAGATCGATCCGGAAAACGCGGAGAACCATGTGCTTCATATCTCATCCAGCGCGGCGCCTCGGATGAACCACAACCACATCGAATCCTCCTTCGTGGGCAACACCCCTCTCGTCGATGGAGTCGAATATGAGGTCAGCTACCGGGCTCGTTGGCTGGCAGGCTCGCCCCAACTCCAGACCAGCGCTTATTTCCAAAAGCTCTCCCAGGTCACGATTCTTCCGGTGCCCACGCGACACGGAACTCCGGGCGCTGTGAACACCCGTCGCGTCGCGAATGCCGGTCCAACGTTGCGAGCCCTGACGCACCGTCCCATTCTTCCCCGAACCAACGAAACGGTGACCATCTCCGTCGCCGCCACCGATCCAGACGGGGTGGCATCGCTGCAGCTGAGCTATCGAGTAAACCCCGAGACCCACTTCACTTCAGTCGCAATGGCGGTGCTTTCCGACGCCGCGTGGGGGGCGGAGATCCCCGCCCAATCCGCCGGTAAAGTGGTGCAGTTCTATGTCACTGCCATGGATAGGCAGGGCGCGAGCAGCTTCGCCCCGTTTGCGGGGCCTGCATCGCGAGCGCTCTATCAGGTGGCGGATACTCAGGGCGGGAAAGTGTCGGCCCACGAACTCCGGCTCATTCAGCTCAACTCGGATCGCGATTTTATTCTTCAGAGCACCAATGTGATGAGTCAGGAGTTGCTCGGCGGGACATTGATTTACGATCGCTCTGAGGTTTTCTACGACGTCGGAGTGCGACTCCATGGTTCGGCCGCAGGTCGGGCCCGGGATGGCGACGATTACATCAGTTACACGATCGCGTTTCCTCCCGAGCATTTGTTTCGGGGTGTGCAGAGCGAGGTGAATATCGATCGCTCCGGCCGCGCTCCGACCCCACGTCAACAGGACGAAATTTATGTGCTCCACATGTTTCATCGCGTGGGACTCCCTTGCCACTCGGTCGATCTCTGCTACTTCATCGCGCCCAGAACCGCGCACACCGGCTCGGCAATCCTGCAACTAGGTGCGTATGGGGGGCTATTCGTGGATGAGCAGTTCAACACCCCTGGCATGGTCTTTAACTTTGACGCGACCTATGAACCCAGTGTGACCGCCAACGGGAATTTCGAGGGCATCAAGCTGCCGGTCCCACTGCAAGTGCAGCTCGCCACCGATTTCACGGATCTGGGAAATGATCGCGAACAGTACCGAGCTCCCTTTGATCTCCGACACGGGACTCGGGAGGATGATTTCTCCGGGGTGATCCGTCTGTGTCAGACCCTGGGGCTTCCCCAAGCCGAGTTCAATCGGACGGTCGACGATGCTCTCGCCGTGGACGAAGCGCTCGGAGTGGCCGCCATGACGCTGCTCTGCGGCATCGGGGACATCTATTACACGGGTGGGTTCCAGCACAATCTCCGGATTTTCACTCCCTCCGATGGCG
>JAYTTC010000668.1:0-3783 GCA_043745255.1 Verrucomicrobiales bacterium | reverse complement strand
TATCGGGCCATCCCTACCCCTATCAGAAATAAAGAACCCCTCCCCGGTTTCGCTTAGGGATTAGAATTGCGCTCCAGTTTCACTTGGCTACCGCCAGCGTTGACCGGGGTGAGAGTGGCTGCCATCGGACGATTCGCCGCCCACTGGATGGAATTCTTCAGCAGTTGTTTGTAGGCGGGGTGGTCATGCGACATTCCGTCGTGACCCAGGGTGATGTTCACGATACGCGCTTTCGGATGCTTGGTGATCCAGATCAGGGGATAGGTTTTGCTGGTGGCGAGATTCCTGCCGATCGCCAGAACCTGAATTGGCGTGGCCTTGGGATCGATTTCGAAGTGATACAATTCGTCGGAAATTTTGAACATGGCAGGCAGCCCTTTCATGAGCGGGTGACTTGGCTCGCTGACCGTAACCTCGAACTCTCCATACTTGTCGTGGCTCTTGGTGCCGCCGCCGACCAGGATGCGATTCCATTCCGGCCAGTCGTTCCAGATGTACCAGTTTCCAGGGTGAATTAGCACCAGTCCCTTGCCTGAATCGGCATAGCTTAGAAGACTCGCTCGGAGCTGGGGATCGCTTTGAGGGGAGTTGGCGCTCCAGGCCAGCACATCAATCTTACGCAGTGCGGGGATCACGTCACTGTAGCGCTCGGTGTAATGCACAGAGAGTTCCTTGTTCCCACTGAGAGTGGCGACATCTGCCAGATTGAACCAGCGGTTGAAATCATGAGAACTTCCCCCTCCCACGAGCAGGGTGCGAATCCCGGTGCCCCATTCAAATTCCACCGGTGGCAGCGCCACCGCAGCGGAAACCGCAGGCAGGCTCTTCGGGTCGCCGAGTTCCGCCGTGATCGCCACGAAGGTGGCGGCCACCTGGTTGTCGGGGCTCTCGAGCGTGATTTTGGCGAGCTCTCCGCTATGTTTGAGATACTTGGTGAACCAGCGGACCTGCTGTCCGCGCGGGACGAGATCCGGCACGAGCTTTGAGCCGGTGACTTCAGCCATCCCGTTGTAGTCAGCGAACTCGACCCCGTTCTTTAGGGTGAATTCCTCTTTCTGTCCGTCGGCGAAGAGCACGGTCATCTTCGCCACCGGAAGATCCTTGTTCTCGCCGCAACAGGGGTATCCCCAGCCCGCCACACCTCCGAGGAAATGGAGTCGGTTCGCCTGGATTCCCGTGACTTCAATCTCGGTTTTCAGCGGGAGGGTTTTGGCGAATCCAAAGCCGCCTCTCATAACGAGCACGTTCTTTCCGCTGGGCGATTTGGTGGGCGAGAGGACTTCGAAGGGAACGCCGTCCACTTGAGTGATCCCGAACTTCTTGAATCGAAGCGTCTCGTCCGTGCTCTCGGCGTTCACGTAGATTCCGTGCGTGCTGTCAGCGTTGAAGGCGCGCCGCATGTCCACCACGCGGAAACGACTGTCTCCTCCGGTGATGAAAGCGAGGACGTTTCGAAGTCCCTCCGCTCCCAACGCTTCAAATCCTTCCGGCATCAGCGATCGACCCGTGTTGCGTTGAGACTTGATGGCGTCCCTCTTGAGCTCCATTTCTCCCGCCGCATTCCGCAGTGTCACCGCACTCCGGTTTTCTCGAGCGATCACGCCGTCGTAATTTTCCCCGTCCTTGGTTTCGAAATTCCAGGCCGCGAAGCTCGGGTCTACTTCCCGGTTCGGATCCAGAATATGCACCAACAATTCCGCCGGACCATGCGCTCCCATGCCGGTCAGGGCGGGCCCAACTTCCTTGCCTTCATCGTTCAGCTGATGGCAGGTGGCGCAATTCGCGGTGAAGAGCTCATGGCCCTTGGCGATATCCCCGGGCTTGATGACTTCCGGAGTGAGCTTGGTGATGAGCGCTTGCTTTTCCTTACCCTCCGGTCCTCGCAGATCATCGATGACCGTGCCGGCCCGTTTGGCGACACTCGCGTCCGGATAAAAGCGAAGTCGATGAAGTCCTGCCGGCCCGATCGCCCCCAGTGGAATCTTCCCATCCTTCAAGGCATCAACAAGCGAGGCCGTCCAGTCTGCTCGTTTTAGGAGCTGATTGAAGGCGGTCATTTGGAGCTCTGGCGTCAGCTTGGTGTAGGCGGAGGAGAGTGCGGGTCCGACTGCAGCATCACCGGTTTCACCCAGAGCTTTGATCATTCGCTCCTGCAGGGATGCAGGTTCGGATGCGCCGAGTAGTCCGGAGATCGAGGGAAGGATGTCGGCGCTGAGCTGGCGAACACCGAGCAGGCTCCCAGCGGACTGTACGCGCAAATCCTCGGATTGAGATCCGTCCTTCAACTTGGCTTGCAGGGTGACGATCACCGATTTCACCTCAGAGGTCAGCGTGGACTGCTTGTCCCACCGAGCGACCAGCGGCAGCACCGAAAGCTGGAGTCCGATGTCCTCCGAACTGAGCAACGATTGTAATGAGCCTTTCAAAGTCTCGGACCAAGCGGGAATCACATCCGCTTTGAGCGATCGCGACAGGCTCTCGAGAGCGGACTGTTTCAGGACACGGCTTCCGGCTTTTTCACCGAGAGCAGTGACCAGTTCGGAGGCGAGCGCAGCCTTGCCTTGCGATCCGACATGAGATCCGAGGGCACTGGCGAGCTTGCGCAACGGTTCGGGTTCCTTGGCCGCCAGCGCAGCCTTCAATGTAGCCACTGGCGAGGAGGCAGCGACTGCGAGTGCCGCTGTTTCGAGCCAGGGATCATTCAGACCGGGATAAAGAGCGATCAGCTGGGTGGCGACTTCATCGCTTGGTTTTTGCACGCTCAATGCGACCAGTGCTTGCAGTCGCAAGGCCCCATCGGCTCCCTGTGCCGCTTTGATGAGCGCCTGCTGCAATTCGGTCTTGGGGCTGTCTCCAACGGGCGACAGTGCGGCGATGCGAGCCGCAGTCTTTCGCACTCCCAAATCGTTGTTTCCGAGAGCGGCGACCAGCACCGGCGTCTCCACTCCGTACAGCTGCTGGGCAATCCAGAGCGCGTGCACACGGGCAGTCGGACTGATCTTGTCATTGCCGGCCAACTTGCTGATCTCGGCGTTTCCGCGCTCCGCGAGCAGGCGATGTGCATTCATTCGAACCACCCGATTCGGATGCGAAAGAGCGGCCATCAGATCCTCCGGAGAGGTCGGCGACAGCTTCAGCGAGGGCAATGCTTTGGCTTCTCGGTGATCAATCCTCCAGATCCGGCCGAAGTAATGATCGCGATCCGGTCGCACTGCGGCATTCACGCCATTGTGCAGGGGGCCGCGGGTGTCGTTGTGAATCACCGCCTGATTGTAGAAATCGACCACATAGAGCGCTCCATCCGGACCGATGCGTGTCTCGATCGGACGGAACCAAAGGTCATGCGAGCCGATGAACTCTTCGGTTCGAAGTTTGTGTCCTTCATAGCCTGCGCCCTTCGGACTGATCGCTTCATGGTGAACAATGTTGATGGTCGGTTCCGTTGTGAAGTAGCTGCCGTTGTAGCTCGCCGGCCAGCTGCCGCCGGAATAGATAGCGGCACCCGCCGCTGCGGTGAAGCTCCCCACCCAGTCGATCTGCACATACGCCATGTCCTCCGATTTCATTAGCGGATAGGACTTGGGACTTTTGATGACCACCTGATAGCTGGTCACCTTGCTAGCCGGGCTGCGGGCGAGCGTGCTTTCAGGGAGCAGCACGGTCATGAGCAAATCGCCACTGGTGGGCTGAGTGTAAAAGAGATCGCCATCCCAGGAAAAATCGAGGCCCCAGGTATTGCCACCCTTGGAAGAATATTGCTCAAACGCCGAGCCGTCCGGACGA
>JAYTTC010000667.1:0-3787 GCA_043745255.1 Verrucomicrobiales bacterium | reverse complement strand
AGGGTGCCTCCCGGACCGAGCAGGATCTGCCAGGCATAAGTGCGCACCACCAGATTGGTCCAGAGAGGGATGACCACCAAGGTGAGAGCCACGTTCTTCCAGCGTCCCGGCAAGCTCGCAATGAAGAAAGAGAACGGGAGGGCTGCCATCAGTCCCGTGACGCTGGTAATCCCCGCGAGCCAGAGAGTGCGAAGCAGGATCTGCGGGTAGAGCGGCTCGAAACCCAGTAAGCCGAATCCGAAAAATCGCGCATAATTCTCAAACGTCAGCGGGCGCCCTGGCTCGCCCAATTCATCCCGCGACAGAAAACTCATCCCGAGAATCAGGAAAAGCGGAGCCACGAGAAACATCACCACCCAAAGGATTCCGGGTGCGCAAAGCATCCAGGAAGTTTTCTCTTTTCGATTGAGCCATGGCGATTTCATGATCACGCGAAAAGGAAACCACACGGCGACTCCGTTGTCAGCGGCGATGTCCAGCAACCGCCCGAGAGAAGATTTTAAACAAGTTGTGGAGAAATTCTAGGGACGGGTCACAAACTTCTGGAGTTTCGTTCGTCGCGGAGTAGGTTGCGGACGGTCACCCACAGTGCCTGCACCCACCCGTAAACCGGTCGTGTTGATCACTGGCGCCAGCGCCGGTCTTGGACTTGCATTGTCGAAACGCCTCCTCAAAGGCCACTGGCGACTCATCCTCACCGCACGCGAAGCGTCCCTCCCCCGCTTTCAAGGGGCCGGAATTGTAGAAAGTCCAGCCTGCTGGATTCGCGCCCTCGACGTGACCTCTCCTGATCAGCGCCGGGCCGTGGTGGAGGAAGCCCAGGCGCGATGGGGTGGTGTCGATATCCTGATCAACAACGCGGGAGTGGCGTATCGTGCAGTCTGCGAACATGTCGAGGCTGCCGATCATGAGGAGCAGCTCCGGGTAAATTACTTCGGGCCGATGGAACTGATACGATTGGTACTCCCCGCGATGCGAGAGCGACGTGATGGCCGAATCATCAACGTTTCTTCAGTTGGAGGAATGATGGCCATGCCCACGATGGCCTTGTACAGCGCCTCCAAATTCGCACTCGAGGGAGCTACTGAGGCGCTCTGGTACGAGGTGCGACCGTTTGGAATCCGAGTCAGCCTCGTGCAGCCGGGATTCATTCACTCCGAGTCGTTTCAGAATACCCGCTACACACCGAGGAGTAAGGCTGCGGCCGAGGATCCAGGAAACCCTTATTCAGCCCACTATCTTCATATGGCTGGATTCATCACCCGTTGCATGCGGCAGGCGCGTGTGACACCCGAAACGGTCGCCGCAAAAATTGTGCGGCTGATGACCGCCAAGCATCCCCCGCTTCGGGTGGCGGGCACGGATGACGCTCATTTATTCGGCTGGCTGCGCCGGATTCTGCCTCGTCGCCTCTACCACGAAGTCTTGTATCGTTCCCTGCCTGGCATCGGGAAATGGGGACAGCGATAGTCAGCGGTTGACAAGCACCCATGAACCACGCGACCAAGGGGTGTCCCGACAATTCGGGGCCTGAGTCAAACCACGGAACTTGAGCGCATGAGTCATCGAATCGGGATCATCGGCGGCAGCGGGCTGTATCATATTGATGGGTTCACCCATCGGAAGTGGGTGAAGGTAAAAACACCATTCGGAGCACCGTCGGATGAGTTCCTCACCGGGCGTCTTGCCGAGCGTGACGTGGTATTTCTGCCACGTCACGCTCGTGGGCACAAAATTCTCCCTAGTGAATTGAACCACCGCGCGAACATTTGGGGGATGAAAAAGCTGGGCGTGGAGTGGATCATTAGCGTGAGCGCGGTGGGTTCGTTGCAAAAAAAGTATCATCCCTGCGACATCGTCCTGGTCGACCAATTCCTCGACCGCACCAAGCGTTCTCTCGAACACACCTTCTTTGGGTGTGGGATCGTCGCCCACATCGCGTTTGCGGATCCGATCTGCGAGAACCTGAGAAGCCTGCTCCTGCGCTCCGCACGCGCCTGCAAAGCCCATGTGCATGACGGCGGCACGTATGTGAACATGGAGGGCCCGGCCTTCAGCACCCGAGCAGAGTCGCTGACCCATCACCGAGCCGGCTATGCTGTGATCGGGATGACCAACTTGGGCGAAGCCAAGTGCGCGCGCGAGGCTGAGATCGCGTACTCAACCCTAGCGATGGTCACGGACTATGATTGCTGGAAAGAGGACGAAGCGCACGTGACGGTCGCGAGGGTGATCGAGAACCTTCACCGGAACGCCGAGCAGGCCAAGGCCATCCTGACCCATGCCCTGCCGTTGATTCCGGAGCAGGCCGATTGGCCGTGTCACAGTTCGCTGAAGAGCGCGATCATGACCGATCCCAAGCTCTGGCCGAAGGCGACCGCCAAGTCGCTCGCTCCCCTGCTGGCAAAATACATCTAGATCCCTTCTCCGAGTTGTTATGGAATTTCTAAAATTGTTAATCGATTGGGTTCTGCACGTTGACCATCACCTGGATGTCCTCATCCAGAACTTCGGCATCTGGTTCTATGTGCTGATGTTTCTGGTAATCTTCTGCGAAACCGGGCTGATAGTGACTCCCTTCCTACCTGGAGATTCTCTACTTTTCGCCCTGGGTGCATTCGCCGCTCGAGGCTCGCTTAGCCTTCCGCTCGTGATGGGGCTCATTCCAGTGGCCGCCATCTTGGGAGACTTGGTGAACTACTCCTGCGGGAAATGGCTGGGTCCACGAATATTTCGAGGAGAGAACGTGCGCCTGTTGAATCGAAAGCATCTCGACAGAACACAGCAGTTCTATGCACGCTATGGGGCGAAGACCATCATCCTGGCGCGTTTCGTTCCGATCGTTCGAACTTTTGCCCCCTTCGTCGCGGGGATGGGAAAAATGCAGTTCTCCCGTTTCTTCGGATTCAGCGTTCTCGCAGGGCTGCTCTGGACGGGGATCTTCGTCCCCTTGGGCTATTTCTTTGCGGACAATGAATTCGTGCGCAAACGATTTACCGTGGTGATGCTAGGCATCATCGTCATCTCAGTTCTCCCAGCGGTGATCGAGTTTCTGCGAGAACGCGCAAGGCAACGACGCGATAGGCCGATACGGCCCACACGAAAGTAACTGCCGCTCGCGTTCTCTGACGCGTTTTCCGACTTCTGTAACCTGGGCCGTAGCGGACGATCGGGGCGGGGATGGGCCGATACGGCCCACACTACAGAAGTCGCACGAGAGAAGCCGATGGAGGCCCCGGATCAGGGAGCCCTCAGGTCCAGACACACCAACTCGCGATCGTTGCGCGCGTAGACACATCGATTCGCAAACGCAGGATGCGACCAAACGATCGGACGTCCGGTCGCGTCTCCGGTCGGATCAACGAGATGACAACGACTCAGCTCCTCATATCCCTTGGGGGAAAGGTTCGCGATGATCAGATCCCCCTTCTCATTCGCGAGAAAGAAGCGACTGCCCTGCTTAATCAAAAACGCATTTGCCCAACGCTCCGGCCTGTCGCCGGTGGTGGCCTGAAACGTTTCCCAAACCCGTTCCCCGTCCGCCAATTTGAGACAGCGCAGCTGCCCGTAGCTGCAGACGCCATAGATGTAGCCCTCCTCGATAAGGGGCGAACTCATGATCGAATGAAGCTTCTCGGTGTCCTTCTCGCTTGTCTTGCGGCTCTTCCAAATCAACTCAGCCTCTGGCTTGTCAGCAGCCAGGCGCAGCAAGTGCGATCCGTTGTAAAATGCGGTGAGAAAAAGCAGATTTCCTGATTGCCTCGGAGTGGGAATGCTCAAGGCGAAG
>JAYTTC010000666.1:0-3790 GCA_043745255.1 Verrucomicrobiales bacterium | reverse complement strand
GGCGGACCCTGCCGATTCCTCTCCGCGGAGTCGAATGAAAACCTGCTGAATGACGGGTCGGTCTCGCCGCGGAATTGATTTGTTCCCTCTCTGTTATTCCGGCTGCGGCTGACCTGCCAATGCCTCGACCTCCGAGCGCGCTGAGAGGAAGAGCATCATGGAGTCGCCGTGCTTCATTTCTTTCTGCTCTTCCCACGCCGGGGTGATCGTCAGGGTGTCGCGTCGGGTATGGCCGAGCACCAGCCGACCTCCCGCCGCCAGCAGCGCGGGAAGCCCGGGTTCGTCCAGCATCTTCTGCGAGAGCGAGGTCGATCGCTTGCCCACGTTCTTATCTCCAAAGGGTGGGTCGGCCAGGATTAAGTCGAATTTGCGATCGCTCTGCATCAGTTGATGGAGGACCACGAACACATCGGCGACTCGGAGTTCATGGCGCTCGGCCGAGAGCCCGGTTGCCTCAAGGTTTTGCCGGATCATTGCGGCGTGGCGTCCTGCTTTTTCGATGCTTAGGACCAAACTCGCCCCACGGCTCAGGCACTCGAGTCCGATGGCACCCGATCCTGAAAAGAGATCCAGAATCCGCGCATCGACCACACGATCTCCGAGGCTGTTGAATATGGCCTGACGGACCAAGTCGGGTGTCGGGCGCACATCGTAGCCGTTCGGAACTTTAATCAATCGGCCGGCGGCCGTCCCTCCAATGATTCGCATGGGTGCCTTGAATTTAATGGACTTACTTCAGCCAGCGCGCGACGTCGACCGCTGAGTAGGTGATCAAAATATCCGCGCCCGCACGGCGCATTGCGAGAAGCGCTTCGATCGTCACGCTTCGTTCATCGATCCACCCTTTCTCAGCGGCTGCCTTGATCATCGAGTATTCGCCGCTCACGGCATAGGCGGCGGTGGGATATCCGAACGTCGTCTTCACCCGGTGAATGATATCAAGGTAAGCGAGGGCGGGTTTCACCATCACGATGTCCGCGCCCTCTTGGATATCCAGAGCGACCTCGCGCATCGCTTCCTCCGCGTTGCCGGCCTCCATTTGATAACTGCGCCGATCTCCGAACTGAGGGGTGGATTCCGCAGCCTCGCGGAACGGTCCGTAGAAACCGGAGGCAAACTTGGCCGCGTAGGACATCAGCGGAATATTGGAGAATCCTGCGCGGTCCAGCGCTTGGCGGATCGCCCGAACTCGGCCATCCATCATGTCGCTGGGAGCGATGAGGTCGGCACCCGCTTCGGCATGACTCACCGCCGAGCGTGCCAGGAGCACCAGGCTGGGATCATTCAGGATCTCCTCACCTCGCGCGGTTTTCTTCACCACGCCGCAGTGCCCGTGGCTCATGTATTCGCAGAGGCAGACGTCGGTGATTACTAGCAGCTCGGGGAGTTCCTTCTTGAGCGCGCGCACCGCCTGCTGAACGATGCCCTTTCTAGCATAGGCACCGCTGGCTTTAGCGTCCTTGAGGGCAGGGACTCCGAAAAGAATGACCCCCGGAACGCCCGCTCTGAACGCCTGCTCGGCATCGACGAGCAATTGGTCCACCGAGAGTTGAAATACCCCGGGCATAGAGGCGATCGGTTTCCGCTCCTTTTTGCCCGGACGCACAAACAAGGGGAGGATCAACTGTTCAACGCTCAGTCGCGTCTCCGCCACCAGCCGACGGAGCGCGGGTGAGCGGCGAAGGCGACGCGGTCGGTATTCCGGAAACTGGGCAGCGGCGAAGTTCATGTGCGGAAGAAACGCTAGCGACCCGCGGCCGTTCGGGCAATCGAGAGATTGGCCAGGGGCAGTCCTCATTTTAGATTTGCGAATTCTGGGCCTCTTGGCGGCTAAAAATCCCTCTCACTCGTTTCGATTTGTTGCGGCAACGGAACGGGCAGGGCCGGGTTTAGCCGCGAAAAGGCGCAAGAGACGCAAAAAAGACGGTGCCTCTGAACTCCTCATCCCCTCCGCCTTCGTGTCAGCCAGCTGCAGTTCTGTAGTGTGGGCCGTATCGGCCCATCCCCGCCCCATCTCTTTGAATCCGCGACCCCCCGTCCGTGCTTCGGGCTGGTCATCGGCGCGGGCGTGGGGATAAGTTCGTCCCCGATTTATGAAACGCTGGAAAATTGCCGGAATTAATTTTGATCACTTTCACATGGGCGATCTGCTGCGCAAAGCGGCGGAGCATCCCGATGCGGAAATCGTGGGGATTAGCGACGAGCATCCCGAGCGGATGCGGGACGCCTCTGACAAGTTCAGTCTCGGATCAGAGCAGGTCTTCACCGACTACCGGGTCTGCCTGGAGAAGACCAAGCCCGATCTGGTGATTCTGTGTCCTGCTGCGGCCAAGCATGGGGAGTGGACGGAGAAGGTCGCCGCCTATGGCGTGCCGATCATGATGGAAAAACCATTCGCGGGGTCGATTGCGGAAGCGGATGCCATGGCAAATGTCATGCGACGCGCGGATCGAGAGCTCATGATCAATTGGCCCCTCGCATGGGATCCGGGGCTTCGCACCTCCAAACGGTTGATCGACGAAGGGGTGATCGGAGATGTGCTCGAGGTCCATTCCTATGGCGGAAATCGCGGTCCGCTCTGGCACGGTGCGGATAAAAGTGAAAAGACCGCCGCCGAGGTGCAGGCAGAAAAACCCCACAGCTGGTTTTACAAAAAATCCGAAGGCGGAGGGTCACTGCAGGATTACGCAGGATATGGCACCACCTTCTGCACTTGGTTTCAAAGGGGACGCAAGCCTATCGAAATCACCTGCGTGGTGGATGAGCCGGCAGGTCTGGAGGTAGAAGAGCACAGCATCATCATTGCGAGGTATGCCCACGGTCTTTCCAAATTCGAGACTCGTTGGGGGACCTTCACGGACCCCTGGACGACCCAGACCCAGCCCAAATGCGGCTTCGTCATTGCCGGGAGCGAGGGAACACTGTCGACTTGGAATTACGATCCGTTCGTCACCCTACAAACCCGGAGTAAGCCCGAATGCCACGTGCTTGCTGCGGATGCCGTGGAGGCCCCATTCCAGGATCCCGTCCAGTACTTCATCCACTGTCTCGCGAATGGCAAGAAGGTGAGCGGTCCAGTCTCGGTGGAGATCAGCCGCATCGGACAGCAGATCATCGACTCGGCTGCGTTGAGCGCGAAGGAGAAGCGGACGGTGAAGTTGCTGGGGTAGCCGCCCCCGAATCGTCCGTATCGGACGATCCGGGCGGGGGATGGGCCGATACGGCCCACGCTACAGAACTACAGTCCGTCTTCTGTAGTGTCGTCCGTATCGGACGATCGGGGCGGGGAATGGGCCGATACGGCCCACACTACAGAACTACAGTCCGGCTTCTGTAGCGTCGTCCGTATCGGACGATCCGGGCGGGGGATGGGCCGATACGGCCCACGCTACAGAACTGCAGCCCGGCTTCTGTAGCGTCGTCCGTATCGGACGATCCGGGCGGGGAATGGGCCGATACGGCCCACGCTACAGAACTACAGTCCGGATTCTGTAGTGTCGTCCAGAGGCCCCGTCTTTTTTGCGTCTCCTGCGACTTTTCGCGGCTAAACCCGGCCCTGCCCGTTTCCCGATCCGGGGAGGGGCTTTTACCGCGGAGTGCGCGGAGGACGCGGAGGGGAGAGGGAACAGGTTCCGAGAACCTACTTCGGTCGGGTCATCGCGGCCGCTGAAGTGGGCGGCCCTCTCACGCGGCGACCCATTCAGGCTTTCTCCAAGGATCCAGATCTCACCCACTTTTAATTGCACCCGGCTAGCAGGGTTTGGGGGGTGTGATTCAAAGTGGGTGAGAA
>JAYTTC010000665.1:0-3797 GCA_043745255.1 Verrucomicrobiales bacterium | reverse complement strand
CGCTGATCTCGGAGACCTGGCCGCGTCGTTGGCGACCCTGGCTGGCCGCAATCCTTCAGTCAGGAGTAAACCTCGGGGTCCTACTTGCCACCGCAACGGTGTTCTTCGTCACCTACGTCTCCACTTCTCTGGGCAAAGAGCACACGGAACGTTTCGTGTTCTTGGCTGGAATTCTTCCCGCGCTCCTGACGCTGTGGATTCGACGTCATGTCCCTGAACCCGAGGAATGGCATGCCGCCAAGCGCGCTTCCGCAGATTGCCAACCCGGGATCGCGGACCTGTTTCGGGGAGATGTTTTGCCCATCACCCTGAAAACGATGGCGACCTGTGCCGTCACGCTCACTGCCCATTGGGCGTTCCTGTTCTGGTATCTGGTGCACGTGCGAAACCTCCCCGAGGTGGTGAATCAGATCGACTCCGCGAAGAACAACCTGGCTACAACCGCGATGGTCGTGATTATGGTGACGTCCATCGTGGGCAACTTCGTGGCAGCCGCGATCGCCCGTCGCTTGGGGTACCCGAAGGCGATCGCACTGCTCAGCCTCGCGTACTTTGGGATCATGTGCTCAGCGTACGGTGTGGAACGCCCCCTCTCGCAGCTCTGGATATTCATGGCGGTGATCGGATGCTGCCAGGGCATGTTCGCACTGTTCACGATGTATCTTCCACCCCTCTTCCCGACCCTCCTACGCACCACCGGCGCGGGCTTCTGCTACAACATTGGTCGCATCGCCGCGGCCGGCGGCACGGTGATCTTCGGTGTCATGGGTAAAACGAGCGGGGTAGGGGACTATCGGCTGGGGCTCTTCTACGCCAGCTTCCTCTTCCTGCCCGGTGCCCTCATCGCCCTGACCCTGCCGGAGCTCAAGAATTTCGAAGCCACCCCACACCAGCCCGAAACCTGATGGTGACGGTTCCTGTTCGCGCAACAGCCGATCTCAATAAACAACAACTCCCCCTCCTGAATGTTCTCCCTCGTCTCACGCGTCTCGCTCGTAACGGGCTCCGGTTCGGGTATTGGTGCCTCGATTGCCGAAACTTTCGCCCGCGCCGGTGCGCGCGTCTTCGTGGTCGATCGCGATGAAGTGGGCGGCGAAGCCACCGCGGCGCGCATTCGCGCGGCGGGCGGACAGGCGGAGTTCATCCGATGCGATGTCACTTCCGAACCGTCTGCGGAGGAAGTTCGCCAGAGGGTGGAATCCGCAGCGGGCCGACTGGACATCCTGGTGAACAACGCTGGCATTGGCCATGTGGGAACGATTCTTCAGACCACCGCGGCCGATCTTGATCGGTTGCACTCGGTGAATGTGCGTGGGGTCTTCAATCTCTCCAAGGCGTTCATCGCAGGAATGATTTCGCGCAAATATGGGGTCATTCTAAATATCGCCTCAATCGGTGGCGTCGTGGGAATTCGAGATCGCCTCGCCTACTGCGCCTCAAAGTTTGCCGTCGTGGGCATCACCAAAGCGATGGCCCTCGATCACGCGATGGACGGCGTGCGAGTGAACTGCATTTGTCCGGGGCGCGTGGAGACCCCGTTCGTGGCCTCTCGACTGAAGGAGTATCCGGATCCGAAGAAAGCGTACGCCGAGATGGCTTCGACCCAGGCATTGGGTCGGATGGGACGTCCAGAAGAGATCGCCGCCGCAGCACTGTATCTCGCCAGCGACGAGGCCTCCTTCATCACGGGGAGCGACTTCATAATCGACGGCGGCTGGAGCGCCGGCAAATAGCCGCGGGTTTCGGCCGCCATTATAGCTTTTTCCGTACAGGGCGATCATGGCCTGGTGGTCTCGCGCGAAGTCTCGAAGCCGCGAAGGGGAACACCGGTCACTAGGGCAGATCACGTGCTCACGAGCGGCTATGACTGGAGCGTGCTGGTGGGTCATGTCCGGAGGCAGTGTCGAAGGAGATTCGCTAGGCCTGATCGGAATAAAAAAGTCAGTTCTGAAGGGCCTGCACTATTCGCTGCTTCGTGCCTTCACGCGAGGACCTCGGCCTGCGCCTCGCGGATGGCTCGGATCTCGCGGAGAGGAGAGCCCCCGATGCGAAGTGCAAATTCTGTAGTGTGCGCCGTATCGGCGCATCGGGGGCATCGGCGAGAGCTGCGACGCCCTCAGGCAGGCTGCGTTTCCAAGCCCGGCTTTTGCACCGCAGAGTTTGGGAGTGCGCAGAGGGGGAAGGACATTTTTGGTGCTGCCTCAGGTTCCGACCTCGCTTTGAGAAACGACACGTTCAGGCGAGGTTCGAGAACGTCTCTCGTATGTGACTGGATGGATTTCCCTCTAGGGATAGGGGTTGCCAAGGCCCGGGGGAGTTGCTAACACAACGGCGTTCTCAGGAAGCGGGTGTGGTTCAATGGTAGAATGTGAGCTTCCCAAGCTTGAGACGAGGGTTCGATTCCCTTCACCCGCTCCATTCCTTCAGCTTAAACAACTTCCAACGAAACAACGCATCAGGAATGGCCTAGTCATAACACCTAGTCATAACAAAACGCTGAAATCACCAGTTATCGCGGGGATGAAACGAGCCGAAACGACCTGTCGAGGATTTGCCCTGCGGATCGAAGCACGTCGATTATCTTGTCGTGTCGTTGGTCGAGCAAACGACCCTATACAGACGCTCGGGTTCGCCAACCAGAACCCGAGCAAACACGCTGGTCCTTCCTCCGAAGGCGAGGAGGTCTTGAACGAGCGGAGTCCAAGCGTTTGGGGTCAGTGTTGATCGGTATTCAACGCTGTAAAGACGGTTGGATTGCGTTGGCCAACTGATCTCGGTTTCGCTGGTGCGAATCGAGGCCTTTGGACTCGGTATGCAGGTGTCGAGGGGAACACTGACGACGAAGATCCTGAAGGGGGCGAGCTGCTCCGCTATGAACAGACGCTGTCCAGGCTCATCGAAGGCCAGCGACGGCCCGGCGGAGAAGCCATCAGCGAGCAAGTCGGAAATCCCGCTCACTGGATCGAATCTCCACACTTCACCGTTGTCACCCTCTCCAAAAGTGCTCCCGTAAATGATGCCGCGATCGTCCACCGCTAGACGATCCATGGGTTTTGATCTTGGAACCGCGCCTAGCTTCGTGAACCTTCCTCCGAAATAAACCGCCAAGTGCCACTCGAGCTTCTCGTTTTCAACCGGCTGGCTCAGACTGGTATAAAACCTTCCGGCACTCGCTCCGGCGAATGCAAACCAGAAGAAAGTCGCATTCTCGTCGACGTAAACTGAATCGCGCTCACCCGTCTGCTGGTTAATCTCGACGATCGCATGCCAGGGGGAGCCTAGGGGTCGCCACACCTCAGTGAACAAGCGGCCATCCCTCGTTAGGGCGAGAGAGCCCAAGGCCAACAACGGATCTCCGGTGGAAAACGATTCGACGCCGCCGTTTGGCTGAACTCTCGCAAGCCGTCCATCGCGCTTCCGCGCGAAGCCAATGCCGTTGGTGGTGATGACCAAATAATCAGCAACAAGCGATGACCAAAGCGCTCTCTGTCCGGATGAGGAGTAGCGGACCGTCCCGGTGGATGTCATCGCATAAAGGCGACCACTTCGATCTGTCGCAATATCATTAATCCTCCTTGTTTCTCCGCCGAAACGACTGATCTCGTACCCAGAGATGTGAGTCTGGGGATCATTTCCGGTAGATCCTCCATGTGATTGACTACAAAACGGGACCAAAAGAATCAGCGATTTTTGGAGATTTTTCCAGAATATGATCATAGATCGTTAGAATTGAAGTTCCTCCAGGCCAACGGGAATCCATCGGTATCGACCCCGTTTGGTAAGCTCGGTCAAGGATT
>JAYTTC010000664.1:0-3811 GCA_043745255.1 Verrucomicrobiales bacterium | reverse complement strand
GCGGTAACTTTCAACAATACCCGCATCAGTTAGGGCTTCGACCCGCGGCGGTTAGAGCCCCTTGGCGGCGCAAATGAAGTCGTGCAACTTCCTTGCGTCCTTCTTGCCCGGGGACGCCTCCACTCCGCTGCTCACATCCACTGCGTAGGGATTCACCTGCGCCACAGCCTCGGCCACGTTAGAGAGATTGAGTCCCCCGGCCAGTATCAACGGCTTGCCGCAGCCTTTCGCTTTAATCGCCAATCCCCAATCGAACTTGGAACCTGTTCCTCCATGCTGACCAGGGACAAAGCTGTCGAGAAGGACTGCCGAGACCGAATAGCGCCGGAGGTTTTTGAAGGATTCCTCGGTCCTGACCCTGACACCTTTCAAGACTGGTAGACGAAACTGGGTGCAAAACTCGGGCGTTTCGTCCCCATGGAGTTGAAGGGTATCGATACCGCTCGTGGCGGCTGCACGATTGATTTCTTCTGCTGTAGCGTCGACGAATAGGCCAACTCGAGAGACGAAGGGGGGCAAGTCTCGGATGATTTTGGCAGCCTGTTCAGGGGTGACGTGACGAGGGCTTTTTTCATAAAAGACAAAGCCGATGGCATCCGCACCTGCGTTCACGGCTGCCAGCGCGTCCGCTATGTTAGTAATTCCGCAGATCTTTACCCGTGCTCGCATTGAGAAAGCTAAGCTCATTGGTCTCCGTTAAGTCAAAGGGTCCCTCGGATTTTCGTAGAGTTTTCCGTTGCGCCTGCGGGAGGCAGGTCAGTAGTCTGCCGCCACCGAAACGGCTGGCATCTCTCGCACCGTCACAGCCGCATGTATGAAACCTGAGAAACCCAAGAAAACGACAACGCCTCCGAGCGTCGAGTCCAAGCGTTCCGCTCCTCTTCGCAAGAAAGCTATTTCCAACTTTGATGAGCCTGAGAGAGCACCGATCGAAATTCCTTCTATTCTGCTTGAAGGCGATTCCGCTCCGTCCACCCAGAGGAGCGGACCCGGCGAACGTTACGCTCTGGGTCACGCGTCGGTGGGAGTTCCTCCTGAAGCGCTAAGTCAGGCCTTGCCTGAGGCGTACGGGACCAAGAAGCTCCTGTTGGTTGCTCGTGATCCTCATTGGCTCTATGCTCATTGGGACCTCACCACGGAGCAACTCCGTCACTACAACGCTCTCTCGGCCGATCGGCATCTGGTACTGCGAGTCCACAAGGAAACGGTCGAAGATCAGCCCTTCGCCGAAGTTCACGTACATCCCGAGTCGCGACACTGGTTTGTGCACGTGGCTCGTGGAAATACCCGGTTTCTTGGGGAGCTAGGCTACCATAGCAAGAGTCGGCGATGGACTCGGATCTCCCTTTCGGACGCCACGCTTACCCCCCCTGACAATCTTTCTGATGATCTTTCGGTCCGCTTCGAGACGCTCCCCGTTGAGCTCTCGATGCAGCATCTGGTCACGATGGTGAAATCACTCGCACGTGAGAGTGCTCCCCTCGTCGAGGTGATGCAGGAGCTCCGTTCCGCTGGGCATGCTGGCTTGCCGCCGCATGGTGAGGTCGCCAAGGCTCGTTGGACCCCTGCCCAGGATAAGGCGCTCGCGGAAGCGCTTTCGATCGATGAGGTGCGTCGTATCTGGATTGGGTCGCTGGAAATCACAGAGTTGGTTCGGCGGCAGTTGTATAAGGAGCTATCCTCAGCAGTTTCCGCGCAATTCTCGCTCCCGAGCAGCCTGGAAGTGTCGAGCCTATCAAGCCCTTTCGGCGGACTCGAGAGGCGCAAAGGTTTTTGGTTCAATGTGAATGCCGAACTGATCATCTACGGTGCCACAGAGCCGGATGCCACCGTCTCGATAGGGGATCGCGTCATCAAGCTCCGACCGGATGGAACGTTTAGCTACCGCTTCGCGTTGCCAGACGGGCAATATGAACTTCCTGCTGTGGCGGTCTCCAATGACAAGACCGACGCCCGCAGTGCTCGACTGAAGTTCGGTCGCAAGACCGTCTACGGTGGCGAAGTTCGAACACACCCTCAGGATCCTTCTCTCAGGCCGCCGCGTGTCGAACACGTGCGTTGAGTTTTGCCCTCGATAGTTCGGTAACTCCCGCTTGGAGCGCGTCTCCAAAGACGCTAGATTTGAAGCCCTCATGACGGCTTTCCGCGAAGCATTCTGCCATGGGTGGGTGTTGCTGCTGATGTTGGCCTGTCCGCAGGCAGTCGAGGCGGTGGGTGTGACGAATCTGTTCGGGAACGGCGAGCCTTTGCGGGTGGAGCTTGAGTTGACCGACGCCGATCTGCTGAGTCTACGACAAGATAGCCGAAAGGACGTGTTGGCGATACTGCGGGAAGGGACCTCAGTGTATTCCAAGGTTGCTGTTCACCTGAAGGGCTCCCGCGGCAGCTCCCGTCCTATCGACGACAAACCTTCGTTCACACTGGATTTTGCAAAGACTCAGGAGGCCCAGCGATTTCATGGGCTCCGCAAGCTCCACTTAAACAACTCGGTTGAAGATCCGAGCTATCTGAACGAGCAGCTTGGGACGGAGCTGTTCCAGGCTGCGGGGGTTCCCGCGCCTCGTGTCGGTCATGCGGTCCTGACTCTGAACGGAAGAGCGCTTGGGTTGTTCGTGGTGAAAGAGGGCTTCACTGAGGAGTTTTTCCAGCAGTTTTTTCGCAACCCGCGAGGAGTCCTCTATGAGCCCGGTCCGGGACACGATGTGAATGAAAGGCTCCAACGTCGACAGGGGAATGGGCCGGCAGACCAGTCGGATCTTAAAGCTGTCGCGGAGGCGGCTCTTGAGCCCAACCTTGAGTTGCGAAGCAAGGCGCTTAGCAAAGTCCTCGATCTCGATCGGTTTCTCTCCTTCGTCGCGATGGAAATCATCACTGGCCATCGCGACGGATACTGCCTCGCTCGAAACAATTTTCGACTCTACGCCGATCCCGACTCGGGTCGCTTCGTCTTTTTACCCCAGGGAATGGATCAACTATTCGGAAATCCGTTGGCACCGTGGCGGCCGACGATGGCCGGACTTGCGGCCCGTTCATTCCTGGAGCTTCCAGAGGGTCGGAAACGCTACCGCGAGCGGTTCACTCAACTCCTCACGAATGTCTTTGCGGCCACTCAGGTGAGCAATCGGGTGGAACAACTGGCAGCCAAGATCCGTCCTGTTTTGAGTCAACTAAGTCAAAGTGCCTTAAAAACCGAGACGGGGTTGTTGCAGGAGCGTATCGCACAGCGTCGCCGCGACCTCATTGAGCAGTTGGCGGTTCCGGAGCTTCAATTGCTGTCCTTTGTCGACCAGGAGGCCGCTCTCCCTGGAGTTTGGCGCCCGGTGGATGTGCCTGAAGGGGGGCGATTGAGCCGACTGAATTCAAATGATGGAACCCCAAGCCTCCACATCAGTGCCGGTCCAAAGAGCGCAGCCTCGTGGCGATGTCGTGTTCTTCTCGGCCCGGGCAAGTATCAGTTTCAGGCTCGGGCCAAGGTCTCGGGCGTTGAGCCGCTAGGGTTTGGACGTCGACAGGGGGCCACCGTTCGTGTTGCCGATGAGGTGGGTGCCGTCTCCGGTTCCTTGGTTGGGAATCGGGACTGGTATTCCCTAGCCGCGCCTATTTCGGTTCCGGGGCCTCAGACAGAGATCGAATTGGTCTGCGAGCTCCGAGCAAGTAGGGGAGAGGTGTGGTTTGATATGAAATCCCTTAAGTTAGTGAAGTTGCACTAGCGGCTCGGTCTAAACAACCTTAGACCGCGCTCTTGTCAACTGGGTGCTTCTCGCCGCGCAGGGCTATCGACATGCTTGGCTTGAAGCCGCCTCGAGATAAC
>JAYTTC010000663.1:0-3814 GCA_043745255.1 Verrucomicrobiales bacterium | reverse complement strand
TCTCCACCTGGGCGGACGAGGCAAACCCAAGCATCTTGCTGGGAGCGGCAGTCGACTCGAGCTCTTGAATGCGTCGCTCGAGGCGTTCCACCGAACGCAGCAGCGGCTCGGGGTCTGGGTTGGGAGGAACCGAGACCTGATGCCTTCCGTTGGAGGGAGGCGGGAGTTGGAAACGCTCCGGAAAATGGCTCAAGGTGAGCTCGGTAAGTTTGGAGGTCGCACGCAGCTGAAGGAAGGACATCCCCATCACCGCTAGCAACGCCACTCCAGCGAACAATCCGGCGTAAACAAGATTTTGCTGGTTTGCCGATTCCACCGATTTGAGAAGCTGCTGCTTTTCCTCCTTTTGAGTTTCAATCTCCCTCTCCAAGCGAGCCAACTGGAGGCTGAGGCGTTCCGCCTGACGTCGAGCCTCGGCATCGCCCGCTCGTTTCGTCACCTCCATGCCGTCCCGCGTTGCCCTGAGTTCCTGCTGCAGTTGTAACAAAGCTTGGGACATCACCTCGCCATTGGTCAGCGAGCCAAGGGTGCCCGAAGATTCGGAGGCCTTGGAGCGCGGCGCAATCGAGCCGAGGAGCAGAAGACCCGCGAGCAGGCTGAGTGTCGTGATATGGACTCGCAGGCAGAGAGGCATAGGGTTTCTTACTCTGGCGGGCATCACGCTACGACCCAGGGACTCGAAAACAAGAAAAAACAAGATTCAGCCAGACGCCTGTCGGACTTACCCCCAGCGCACGTGAGTTCTGCTGTGGAGCTCGTTTCTGCTGAGCTATCCCTTGGGAATCGTCGTGACAGGACGCGATCGCAGTTTCACCTGCTGAAAGGCTCGCTTGGACTTGGACGGCTTCTTGGCTGCCGCACCGGACTCCCGAGACGCCATCCGGATAAATTCCGTCTGGGAGTCCCGAGGTTTGGTTTCCTTGACCACCGACGCGCGACGGTAGGTTCCGTTGGAAAGCAAAACCCGGGTCCGCGCGGTGTCCGCGAGCATGGTGTTAAGAATCTCATTTCGCACCCGATCCCTAAGGTTTCCGTCCTCCACCGGAAAGACCACTTCGATACGTCGATAAAAATTCCTCGGCATCCAGTCCGCGCTTCCCAAATACACCTCGGGCTGAGCCCCGTTCTCAAACGAGAAGATGCGGCTATGCTCAAGAAAACGCCCCACGATGCTGCGAACACGAATGTTCTCGCTCACCCCCTTCACGCCGGGCCGCAGACAGCAAATGCCCCGAACGATTAGCTCCACCTGAACTCCCGCTCGTGAGGCTTCATACATCGCCTCGATCATCTCCCGGTCGACCAGTGAATTCATCTTGGCCACGATCCTCGCAGGCAGCCCGCTGCGCGCATGGTCGCTCTCTCGCCGGATCAACTCCACGAGTCGGGAATGCAGCTGAAAGGGTGCGATTAATATCTTCCTCATCCCCTGAAACTGGCAGATCCCTGTGAGCAGATTGAATAGGTTGGTGACGTCTTCCCCATAGTCAGGCCGGCAGGTAAGAACCCCGAGATCGGTGTAGAATCGGGCCGTGGTGGCATTGTAGTTCCCGGTGCCCAGATGAACATAGCGTCGAATGCCGTCCTCATCCCGTCGAACGACCAGCGCGATCTTCGCGTGAATCTTGAAGCCCACCAGACCATAAACCACGTGCACCCCAGCCTCCTCAAGCTGGCGAGCCCACTGAATGTTATTAGCCTCGTCGAATCGAGCCCTCAACTCCACCACCGCGGTCACCTGCTTGCCGGTCTTAACGGCGCGCATCAACGCTCCCACCAGCCGGGTATCCCCTCCGGTCCGATAGAGGGTCATCTTGATGGCCAATACTCTCTCGTCCTCCGCCGCCTGCTCAAGCCACGCGATCACACTCTCGAAGTGTTCGTAGGGGTGATGCAGCAAGACGTCGCGTTCGCGAATGGCCGCGAACAGATCGGCCTGGCCTCGCAGAGCGGCTGCCACTGGTGCGAGATGAGGGGAAAAGCGCAACTCGGGCGAATGGTCGCCCTCGCAGATCGCCATGAACCGGACCGGATTCAATGGCCCTTCGATCACGTAAAGATCCTCTTCGTGCAGGCGAAGTGTTCCCAGCAAGGCGCTGCGAATCTCGCTCGGAGTGTCGATTTCCACCTCCAAACGCACCGCATCCCCTCGACGACGATTGTGCAGCTCGTTCTCCACCGCCTTGAGCAAATTGTCGACCTCCTCCTCCTCGATGTACAGCTCGCTATTGCGAGTCACACGAAAATGCCAGAAGCCCAGAATGGTCGTTCCGGGGAAAAGATCCGCCAGGTAGTGACCGATCAGACGACCGAGCAGCACGTAGTCTTGTCGTCCGTCATCCCGGGGAAGCGGCACCAATCGCGGCAGCACTCGAGGGGTTTGAACCACGGCGAGATGGCGATGTGACTGACCCCCTTGAGGGAGCTCCAGCTGAACGATGGTGTTCAGCGATTTGTTGAGCAGCTGCGGAAACGGATGCGTGGGATCGATCGCCAGAGGTGTCAGAACCGGCCTCACCTGGTTAAAATAGTATCGCTCTAGCCACTGGCGATCCTCCGAATCCAGCTCCTCCGGATCGAGGAATCGAATACGCTGCGCAGCCAGCGCTGGAACCAGCTCCTCACGCCAGCAACGATACTGGTCTTCGACCATCCGACGGACCCGTCGGGTCAGCACACGGAAAATCTCAGTCGAAGTCATCCCATCCACCGAGCGCTCCACAACATCGCTCTCAATCTGCTGCTTGATTCCCGCCACGCGAACCTCGAAAAACTCGTCGAGATTGGAGCAGGTGATGCAAAAAAATTTCACCCGCTCTAAGAGAGGATTTCGCTCATCCAGGGCCTCATCCAGCACTCGCTGATTGAATTCCAGCCAGCTCAACTCGCGGTTCAAAAAATGGGATGGACCGTATGATTTCATGGGCATTCCCCTTGCGGAGACCCGGCAACATACCGAGGCAGGGATCGGGTGCAAAGTGACAAAGCGGTGACGGAGGCGGATCGACCTCCACCCTCAACCGCCCCCGTGACAAGGGTCTAAAGTCCGCGTCTGGGTTGACGATCAACTGGGGAGCCGTTGTGGCTCCCGGCCGAGGACGCCCCGATCGACTCTGGAAAACGACCTTTGATTCCGCGAGCCAGGCACACTAGGGTGGCCCGCGATTTTCGGATGAAGTTCATTTATAACATCTTATTTAAGGTCTTTTTCTACCTGACCGCCCCCTTCTATTTCCTAAAGATGTGGCGACGAGGGGGTTGGAAAGAGGGATTCAGCCAGCGCTTTGGTCGATACGACGCGAAGGTAAAACAATCCATCACCAACCGGCATGTCATCTGGCTGCATGCGGTGAGCGTGGGAGAGGTGAACATCTGCACCCACCTGATCCAGGCGCTCGAGCCACGCATCCCGAACATCAAGATTGTCGTTTCTACCACCACCAGCACGGGCATGGGAGAGCTGAAAAAGCGCCTCCCATCGCACATCCAGAAGATTTACTACCCCATCGATGGACGCCAGTGGGTGCTGAAGGCGCTAGGGACATTCCATCCCGAAGCCGTCATTTTGATCGAGGCGGAGATCTGGCCGAATTTTTTGTGGCGATGCCAGGATATGCGGACCCCGGTTTTCCTGATTAACGCGCGCCTTTCCGACCGTTCCTATCGCGGATATCGCCGGCTGTCCTGGCTTTTTCGTCCCTTGTTCCGAGCGCTCTCCGGGGTGGGATGTCAGAACGAGGCGGATGCACAAAAACTGCGTGAGATTGGATGCCGACCGGAGGCGGTGGAGGTACTCGGGAGTTTGAAGTTTGAT
>JAYTTC010000662.1:0-3817 GCA_043745255.1 Verrucomicrobiales bacterium | reverse complement strand
GATTGATGGGCCGTGCCAACGCCAAGCTCGGCCAACGGGAACTTCTGGAACTGACCGAGCGGCAGACCTTCCAGTTGCGCCGCCTGCTTCGCCGCCATCGTCGGGCGACGACTCCATCCGAGAAACGTTTCCAGCTCCGCAAGGGCGGTCTGGTGGCGCAGAGCTTCACGGTCAACGCGTTCTGCGATGTCGAGTTCTGGCTCGACCGTTTGGAACGGCTCATCGGCAAGCTGCCGGAGCCGGATTCGCTGAAGCGGTCCCCCTCGATGTTCGCGCTGTGGCTGAAATCACTGCCCCCGCTGAAATCGACGGAACCATCCGCCGCAGCCGCGGCGCCGCCGTCTCGCCCGGTACGGGTGCCTCAGCGTGCTCCGGTGATGAGTTGGCTCGCGGCTTCAGCGCCGGTTGATTGATCCTCGGACGGCATCACCAAATCCATTTCCCAGTGAACACGGCGAGCGGACTTGAATTGAGCCACCAATCTACCGGCACCGTTGTCAGTTGGGTCGAGAAGAACGAACTCGTCGAGGTGCATCGGCGAAGCCAGCCCAAGCCATGCTCCGCTACCTCTCCCAAACAACCCAAGCAGGATTTGTGACAACACCTACGTTCACGCTGCAACGATCAGTGAAACCTTTTTCACCCTTGACATCGCCTGCGCCTGGGTATTTAGTCTCACAATGATTCCTAGGCGTTCTGTTCCACTCCTTGTTGTCGCTGTGCTTTTTTGTTGGGCATCCGTGGTGCAGGCTAAGGATGCTGCGTTCAATGCCTACTGTTTCTCCATCAACCTAGCTCGTGGTTCCGCGTCGCTCCAAGGCAGGTCGTTGCAATCCTACTTCACGACTTATGATGGAAGCTCGGGCATCCCTCTATATGACGTAGTGAGTGGTTTTTATGTCTTTAGCGGCGAACTGAGTTCGTTTTCACCGCTCTCGGGTATTTATAGGACTGACTATGCACTGTTTTCTGATGGCGTGCCAAACTCCAGCGGCACGGTCCTTTCAACGTTTGCCGTCGTGGACAGCGATGGAAACGGGGTCCCCGATTTCCTCCAGGTTGAAAGGAATGGGTCCGTTGCGTTTTCAGGCACCGTAACACGTGAGATCCCGAGTTCGTCGCCGGGAATGTCGATGACCGGTCAGATTACCCGAACGGCGGGAACGACCGCAGGCAGTTACATCGCCAACATTCAAGACCCGCTGGCTGGAACAATCACATACCGAGGAACATCATATTTGCTGAATGCAGTAGGGATACTTTCATATGACCGCAATGGAAACACTTCTCTGTTGAACGCAACAGTCAGCAATGAGGATGGCACGAGCACAACGTATTCGGGGTCTTCTACGTTTACCGTCGTCGATGCAAATACAGTAAGCTTCCCGGCGACAACGTTTTACGGATCTAATGCTCGGATTATAAGCGCAAAGCCCCACACGCTCGTCCGCAAGGGCAGGCACTATATAGGTGGTGTGGAGTTTCAAGACGGAGGGTTGGGCACGTCTTGGAGAGATTATATATCATGGCAGACTGATATCGTGGACAACAACGACGCGGACGGCGATGGCATCCCTGATCTGTCTGACGCTTTGGCGACTGCACCCTCGATCAGCGGTCACCCGCTAGGCACTACAGTCAACGTGGGCCAGCTTGTCCAGTTTGCCGTGACGGCGACGGGCACGGCACCCTTGAGCTATCAATGGCAACGGAACGGACAGAACATCCTGCTTGCCACCGGGGCCAGCTTCACACTGGGCAATGTTCAGGTCGCAGACGCCGGGGACTACCGAGTGGTGGTCGGCAACGCTGCCGGATCCGTCACCAGCCAAGTTGCCAAGCTTGGCGTCGACGCGTTGGCGGTTGCTCCTACAATCACCGGTCAACCTCGCAGCACCATGGTCGCGGAAGGTGCGGCAGCCCAGTTCACCGTCACAGTCGCGGGATCCACCCCGCTATCTTACCAATGGCGCAAGGACAACACAGACATCCAAGGCGCGACAGACTCAAGCCTGAGCATCGCGCACGCGGCAGGGGCCGATTCCGGAAATTATGTGGTCGTTATCCGCAACAGTGCGGGACAAGTAACGAGTCTTCCTGCGGCTCTCACTGTGAATGTGGCTCCGAGTGGTCTGCGAATCGTGAGGGTTCGAGTATTGTCCGCGACTGAGATCGAAGCGGACATCTCGGTCGTCGCCGGGCGCGATTATGTTTTGGAGGAAACTGGTGATTTGAAAACATGGTCCAAAAACACAAGCTTCTTTGCCAACAAAGCTGAATCAACCGTTCGAGGTACTTCCTCGGGAGCAAGCTTGATGTTCTACCGGCTAAGAGAGGTCACCACCGGTCCGACGGCCCCCGTAATCACCCAACAGCCGATTGGTCGGACTGTGTCGGTGGGTGGCTCGGTCACGTTTTCGGTGGTTGTGGAAGGGACTGGTCCTTTCAAATATCAATGGCAGCGCGATCGTTTGCCATTGGATGGAAAGACCACAGCAGATCTTGTAATCGGCTATGTCCTGCGCAAGAATGCTGGCCTTTACCGCGTGGTCGTCACTGGTCCGGCTGGGTCCGTGACCAGCGCAGAGGCCAATCTGGAAGTGGATTTCCAGTAACCCCGCAGCCCCGCTGCCGGCCTACAAAAGGCTCAACCTTGCTGGCCGGATCCGAGGTCGTAGAGCATTCGCCAGATCCTATCCAACTCGCCGCGCTCCACGACCTGCAACGGAGTCGAGCCGTCGAAGGCGCTGTTCGGGGCTTTCAGCCAGCGGCCGACCTCGGCGGGTTCCATCACCCGCGCCAATCCGTCGAGCAGGCGGTCCATCTCCACGAGCGCCTTCTCCTGCTTGGGCGAAGGCGTCTCACCTTGGCTCCACTTGGCGACCGAACGCGGCGAGAACCCGGTGAGCCGGACCACCACGGGCTGGGGCAGATCGAACTTCGCGCGATAATGGCGCAGGAGGTCGGAATAGCCCTTCGTGACCCGGTGTTGGAAGGGGAACGCGGTCAGCGCCGGCTGGGCGGCCTTGTACTTCTTCACGAGCGTGGCCATATCTTTTGCCTGCAAAGTAGCCTGCACTTTTGCAGGGTTCAACTCTTCGTTTGGCCAGCCAACCGGTCCAACGTTCCGCCCTCGATGACCGTAAGATGGTCCGCCCGGACGGTTCCGGGGAAAACAGCCACGTTGACGCCTCGATGCACGGCGACGGAACGGGACAGCACACCGCTGCCGTTCTCCTCGGCCACGGCACGCCCCAACGCTTGGCCGAAACTTTCGCGGCCGGCGATCAGCAGCTTGCGCCAATCCTCGGTCGCCAACTCCTCCAGCGTCACCCCGAGAGAGCGGCGGGTGGTCGCATCGGTGAGGTCGAGCACGCGGTGCAGATGGGCTTCGATAGCCACGAGCAGGCGCGGGCTCTTGGTGACGACGCCGTAATAGCGGTCGTTGGCCTTGCACTCCTCCAGCGCCGTTGTGTCCGTGGTGCTACCGTAGAGCGTGGAGAGGCCGGGCGGATTCCACCGGCCACCGCGGACCTTGGCCCCGTCGCCGCTGAGGATGTCCTTGGGTGTGGGGAAGGCCGCGGTCTGGAACCGGAAAACCGTGCCGGCCCAAGGACGCAGATGCTCAGGGTGCTCCTTCAACCAATCACGCAGCGCAGCAAATCGGGGATGCGGTTGTGTCCGGCGGGGAGTCATCGGCGGGCGTCGAGAATGTTGTGGGAAGGGCGACGGGGCAAGATGCGGGAAACAACCATCCGGCCTGTCCAGATGTCGGACACGGAACCAATCGAGGCACGGAACCAATCGAGGTTTGCTG
>JAYTTC010000661.1:0-3824 GCA_043745255.1 Verrucomicrobiales bacterium | reverse complement strand
ACGGTGTCGTCGGTGAAGATATTCGACATGTAAAACCCCCTCTCGGTCATGTCGTGAGAGCCGCTGCGCAGCTCAATCTCGTCGAAAGTGTCAACCGGCATGGTTCCGTGATCGTGTCCAGCGAACAGCGGATAGCGAAGTTTTGGATCGCCATACTCCGATCGAAAATAAAGTCGGAAACTCTTCTTCTCAAAGAAAGTGAACGCTCCGCCAAACCATCGGGCACCGCAGCGAGCGTGCCCCCCCGGGGAGCCGTCTGGATTCAGCCATTCAAACGACCCCGCCACTTCGGAGGTGTCGTTCGCGGGGGAGGAGGTCACCAGCGAAACCGAAGGGACATCGCGCAACGCACCGTACATCTGCGGCGCGTAAGCCGCGTTCCGAGTGATCGAAGTCTTCATCACCGAGGACTTGATCACATTGCTGAGGTACAAATACGTCTGGGTGTCGATGTCGGTCGGTGCCCAGCCGGGCTTGAATGCCACCGCTCGCAACACCGTGGTGTTGGTGATTAGGATGGGTTTGACGTAGAGGATGCTGTTTGTGGCGTTCGGCTCCTTCCCGTTCAGCGTAAAGAAAATGCTCGCCCCTTCGGTCGCGGTGGAGATCGCCACGCTGAGGTTGGTCTCGTAAAATCCACGGCCGATACTGAACGAGGTGTCTGCCACCACGCCGTCATAGCTGATGCCGTTCGTGGCTGCCGGGCTTGCGGGGCGAAAAAACCCCAGCTTGCCGAGGCTATCGAATCCGTAGCTGATATTGTCGCGCTGTTTTGAAAACTGCTTCGCCGCGGGATAGTTGGTGGGGAACTGCTGCAAGACCTCTGATCCGTCGCGAGCGATCAGCGCCAGATAGTCTCCCTTTGCATCCAGCTTGAAGTTGGAGTGCAGCTCGGCGTTCGGATCTCGACGATCCTTGTCCGAGGCGAATACCAGCCTGAAGCCATGGGGTGCGATCTTGGCATCGGGAAATACCCACTGGGTCTTGTGGGTGGGGTCGTCGGTGAGAAAATACCCTCCCACCCGGAGTCCGTAGGGATTGGGATTGTACAGCTCGATCCAGTCCGCAGCCTCTCCATCCTCGTCCGAGACGCTTCCTCCATTGCTCGCCATGAACTCGCTGATGCGAGGAGGGAGCAATGTCACGTTGACTCCAACGGGGAGCGAACTCGTGACCACACCGGCCTCGTTGCTGGCGGTCAAGGTGTATAGGGTGGTTGCCGTGGGTTGAATGACCCGCGAGCCCTGGGTGGCGGAGACGAGACCGAAATCGGGTGTCAGGGTAGCACTCAAGGCGTTGAGTAATTCCCATCTTAGGGTGGTGCTCTGTCCAGGGCTCAAGGTGTCTTCATCGGCTTGGAAAAGTCCGATTGTCGGCGGTTGTGCGCCATAAACCTCCACTTCGGCTAGCTGGGGGTTGTAGCCGGATCCGCTTCGATTGACGATTCGCACGAAGCGTCCCTGGAAGGAACCGGCGGCGCTATTGGTCGCACGCAGCGTGTCCACGCCTCCGACACCGGAGTTGGAGTTGTTGGCGCGAAGGGTGACGGTCCAGTTGAGAGCGCCGAGTTCACCTCCCTGATCCGCGTAGAGCTCCACCCCATAGCGGGTCAGACGTTCGGGACAACAGCCATCGTTCCGATTGCGGATAAGAATTCGGTCGATTTTATAAGACCTTCCCAGATCAATCTCGAAGTAGTAGTTGAGAGTTCCTGCGCTCGCGAGAGGATGGGAAAACGTGGCTGGATCACCATCCGTTAGGGCACTTGCGAGGAGGCCACTATAGGTGGGTCCTGAGGTGGCCACCGGCTTATCAAGGGCAAGATTGATGGTGAAGTCATCACTTCCCGCGCCCTGTGTTCGATGGGCGCAAGGGAGCGCCAGCAGAATTAAAAGAAGCGCGCTTTTGAATTTTGGACTCATGATGAGTAAAGGATACATCCCAGCTGAGTATTGAGTCCTCTCTCGGAAGGCGTCATGCCGACGCGACAGAGTATGACCTCTGTCTGATCAACAACGCGCGAAAGGAACGTCAAAAGCTATCACCACAAACCGAACGATTCAAAGAACTTCATGCCGGCAATTTTTGATAGCCTCCGCCGGAATCCCCGCTATTCTCAACTCCCTGAACCCTCTCGCAGCTCTGCTCGCGGGACCAATGCATTCAACAAAGACATGAGTAAGCACATGCGCGCCGTCGGAGTGGTCCCAACCCGCAAGGAAGTGCGGATGCTGGAACATCCTTCCCCGGCGCTTCACCAACCCAGCCAGGTCAAGATCCGCACCCTGGATGTGGGAATCTGCGGCACTGATCGTGAAATCTGCACTTTCGTGTACGGAGCTCCGCCTTCGGGATCAGACTACCTCGTTCTAGGTCATGAGGCGCTCGGTGAGGTCATCGAAGTTGGCTCCGAGGTTCGCAGGTTCAAGCTCGGCGATCTGGTGGTGCCAAGCGTTCGACGCCCCTGCCCGGCTCCCAGCTGTGTTCCGTGCCGACAAGATCGTCAGGATTTCTGCTCTACCTGGACTTTCACCGAACGCGGCATCAATCAATATCACGGCTACATGACGGAATGCTTCGTCGACGACGAAAAATTTCTCACCTACGTCCCGAATCAGCTGCGGGACATCGCCGTGCTGGTTGAGCCCCTCACGGTGGCGGAGAAGGGTTTGGCACAAGTCTGGAAGACCCAGCAGCGTCTCCCCTGGGGCAGCGCCAAGGCTGGAGAGCCACGCGGCAAGGGACTGACGGCGGTGGTCCTCGGCGCAGGTCCCGTGGGAATCCTGGGTGCCATGGCCCTGGTCGTGAACGGATTCAAGACCTACGTCTACTCCCGCTCACGCAAACCCAATTTCAAAGCGGACTTAGTCGAGTCCTTTGGCGTGGAATACATCTCCTCAGAGGACATGACCCCCGAAGATTTGGCGAAGAAGGTAGGCAGCGTTGATTTGATTTACGAGGCGGTGGGAGTGCCTTCTATCACTTTCGAGATGCTCCGCGTGCTGGGCATTAACGGGATTTACGTCATGACCGGCATCCCGGCACCCAAGGCACCCATCCCGGTCGCTGCGAGTGAGATCATGCGCAACGTGGTGCTCAAAAATCAGGCGATCGTGGGAACCGTCAATGCCGACGCGGATGCGTTCACCCACGCGATCAAAGATCTAGAGATCTTCAATCAGCGCTGGCCGCAGGCTGTCCGGCAGCTCATCACCTCACGATCGAAGATCGAAGGTTACCACGATCTACTCGTGGGAAAAGCCACTGGAATCAAGAACGTGATCTCCTTCGACTGAACCGCGGATTGGCCACAAAGGCCCACAACAGACTCCAAGGCCTCCCGCTCCGAATAGGCGGTTCACAGTTCAGTTTCTGCCGCTTCCACGACCAGCCTATAGTAACGATGCGAAAACTCTGCCGCTCGGTCGTCGATCGCGTGCAATGCATCTCCGACGGGGACGCCGTGGAAAATTGCCTCCCAGCTGGACAGGTTAGAACTGGCCTCCACTCGATACGAAAGCAGCGGGTCCGCCAGGAAACAAAGGTGGGCAAAACCCTCCGGCAAGAGCACGCATTCAGCCGTGATCTTATCGTGTGCCCAAGGTTCGTCTGAGATTAGAGCGATTGCCCGAGCCGGTGTCCCGACGATATAGGACGGTGGAAACTGATCGGTCGCGGAGCCTTCAAGCTGCAGACTGACGGTCTCTCGTCGTTCCCTCAACCCATCCTGGATCGGCGTGATCGTCACGAGCAGCGAACGCCGACCTTTAGGAAGAGTCACCCATTCCTGGATCCGCTCATAGTCCACGCCGTTTTGAGCCGTG
>JAYTTC010000660.1:0-3825 GCA_043745255.1 Verrucomicrobiales bacterium | reverse complement strand
CGCCGACGGGCTCTTACTTGGAGGCAATGGGGCGGATCTTGATGTTTCGGAAGGAAACCTGACCGTGGTCGCCCTGAAGTGCGAGATGTCCACTTTCGGACTTGGCGAAGAGCGGCATGTTACCAAATTTGCTCTTCGCGACGCGTGCCTTGAAATCGTCGCTTCCGATCACGTAGTCCACATATTTCACTCCGTTGACCACGTGTTCGCACTTCTCTTTGCTGATGAGCAGAGTGATATGATTCCACTCGCCAGCGGGCTTGGTGGCGTCAATCGGTTTTCCGGTCTTCGCATCGATCGCGGGCTGATAGAGCGCGTAGAGCCAGCCGCACAGCTGGCCATCTTTTCCGCCGACATTGTCCTGCAGCTGGAATTCAGGTCCGCTCGCCCAGGCAGCGCCGCCTTCCTCAATGACGTGATACATGATCCCGCTGTTGCCTCCGGTGGAGATATTAAATTCAAGGGAGAGTTCGAAGGAGTCGAATTTCTCGGCGGTGAGAATATCCCCTGCGTTATGAGGGTCTACGCAAGCCAGCGTCCCGTCCTTCACCTGCCATCCGGCACGGACACCGGTGGTTTTGAAATTGTGCCAGCCGTTCAGAGTCTTGCCATCGAACAGGAGTTTCCAGCCGGCTGCTGTTTCTTTCTTGCTGAGACTGTTGATATGAGAGTTTGCCGCCTGGCTCAATGGCGTCAGGGCGAGTAGGGATACTGCTATTACGGATAGTAATGTCGGTTTCATGCGGGAAGTTTTAGGGGATCTTTTTCGGTAGGACAACCAGAATGGTGGCATAGCGGCTAAAAAGAAGTAGAGGGGTGAGAAGAGCCCTGGGACTGAGTGTTTATCTGATTCCAAAAACGGATGAAATCGCCCCACAGATGAGCGGTAAGCGGAATTTGACTGTCGCGTGGATTGCGCAGAGGGTCGATGCGAGTATCCTCACAGGACAACATGTCGGTATGCACCTATGAAATATTTCACGAATCTTACCGCGATCGTCGCTCTTGAGTTGATGGTGAGCTCGGTCCGTGCAGGCGAGTCACTCCCTTCCGCCTCTCCCACCCAGCTCCCGCGCGCCATGCATCAAGCGATGACCGATCGTCCGCGCGTTCGAGTGGGAGTGCATTCTGGAGACCTGATCGGTGCCGACAATCGAGTGCTTCAGGCTGCTGTTGATTATGTTGCCAGTCTGGGCGGCGGCGTGGTGGAGGTCGGGGCAGGGGAGTATCTCATGAGGGATTCGCTTCATCTGCGCTCCCAGGTTACTGTTCACGGGGCAGGGGAGTCGACAGTGCTGCGCAAAGCCAAGTCCGTCTCTTCGAAGCTGAAACTGGATGCCGATTACGGCGAGGAACAATTCACCGCCGCCCATCCAGCCGGATTCGAGGTCGGCGACGGGGTGGCTATCTGGGATAAAAATGCTGCGGGCTTCCACACCACCGTCGCTCGGATCACGGGACGCAGCGGGGATGCTTTTTCTGTCAGCCTTCCGATGAACGCCGACTGCATGGTTCAGGACGGTGCCGAGGTGGCCACCGTGTTTCCGGTGATCAGTGGCTACCATGTTGAAGGCGTGCGAGTGGAAGATCTGCGAGTGGAGGGGAACAAGGAGGAAAACCTGGCGCTCAACGGATGCCGAGGTGGGGGCGTTTTTTTGTATCGCTGTCCTGGAGCTCAGTTGCAGCGGATTCTTGTGCGGGGCTATCACGGTGATGGAATCAGCTTCCAGCAGTGCAACGACGTGACGGTTGAGTCCTGCATCTGTGAGGGAAACCTAGGTCTGGGACTCCATCCCGGAAGCGGATCGCAGCGGCCGCGGGTTCTCAACTGCGTTGCTCGTGGCAACGGACAGGATGGCTTGTTTCTCTGCTGGCGAGTCAAGCAAGGCCTCTTCGAGGGGAATCTTCTCGAGAACAACGGACGCTTTGGCATTTCCATCGGCCATAAGGACACCGACAATCTGCTGCGGAAAAATCAGATCCGCGGAAATCACGAGAATGGAGTCTTCTTTCGGGATGAGTCGGAGGGGATGGCCGGGCATCGAAATCGGCTGGAGGACAATATCATCGAAAACAACGGCACGCAGAAAGCGACTGCGGCCATACGGGTCAGCGGGGAAACCCGTGATCTTGTGTTCAAGGGTAATGTCATCCGGGACACTCGATCCGGTGAGGAACGACATCAGACGGTCGGAATCCAGCTTGATGATCGGGTCGGAAAAGTGACTCTGGAGGGGAACCAGATCCAAGCGAACCGCGAGTTGGAGGATCACCGTAACAAGAAACTCAATCGCGCAAATGTGGGAGAGCAGTAGCGGTGTGTCGTGGTCAATATCGACGAAGCAGGGACCCCTGCACAGCTCGACTCTGATGCCCCCAGCAATTCTCATTTTAATCCCCGATCTATAATCCCAAATCCCAACAAGGGCTTCAGCGCCAACGGCGCGCTCCATCTCAGCCTGGGGCCAAAGCCCCAGGACAACGCCGCAGAAACTCCTTGAGGGCTGTAGGCCCGACCTATCACCCGCGCCGATGGATCGGGCCTTCAGCCCTCTAGCGTGTCGATGGACCCTACTCCTTGGGCGATGCCCAAGGCTGGGATGGCATTGGGCCTTTGGCCCGCGGAAATTGTTTTAGTCTCCCGAGTCGCGCACAGCTGGACTTACGTCCGGTGGGGATAAGTTCGACAGGCTGCTAGCCGCAATGGACCCACTTCGAAGGCCTAGCACGGACCGCTTGCACCCCGCCTCTGGCATCGAGAAGTGCCAGGCTCGCAGGAGACCCACGGCAAAATTTGACATCCCTTCGGAATCCAGTATTGCCAACTCCTTCCTGATTTTGCAGTAATGCAGACTCGAGCTCTCAGTAGAGCCTGTCTCAGAAGCAGAGTTACCACTGGACCAACTAAGTCGTGCCTTGATGAAGACGATTCTGGTGCTGGCGCAGAATCCAGAGCTGCCCGACGCCACTCGATCAGCTCTGGAGTCGCATTCGTACAGAATCATACATCGCCCTGATTTGGACGAGGCTGAGCCCTTGCTGAAGCACGGGGCACTCGATGCTTGCCTGCTGGACGCCGACCAACCGCAGGTGCAGGCGATGTGGATCATTGAGAAGCTTCGGGAGCTGGCTCCCGAGGTCCCGGTCTACGTCTTTACCAACGCACGCTCGCCGGAGTGGGAGGAAGTGGCTTACTTGCGAGGCGTCACTCAGATTCTCAATAAGCCGGTTCGGGGAAGGCTCCTTCATGCCTTCTTAAATCGCATACCGGTGCGTGCTTTCAACTCACCCTCCGCCGCGCGCGCGACCGCCCCGGCAAATCGTCCGGCTCGATCGGCCGCTGCCGGACACCTCCCAGCCTCCAGTTTGAGTTCAAGCGATCGTCCTCGATCTCTGGACCCCTTCCACACCCTGGCCCAGCTGCTGCCTCATGCCTATTCGGTCTCGGATTTGTTCCAAAATCTGGTCCCCGCGCTGAGGGAGTCTCTCGGCCTTCAACGAGTGGTTGCTTTTCTGCGAGACCCGCTCTCCGCGGACGCTGGACAAACAGCGCAGTCACAAAATCGCAGACTCTTTCTGCTCACTTCCCTCGGACTCTCCGCCAAGCTGTTTGGAGATTTCCAGCTCAGCCTCGATTCGGGCATTGGCGCGATCCTTAGAAACTCGGCGGGAGTTCTACGACGGGACAGCGATGCGGCGCTAGCCGATCTGGAGGCTCAGCAAGAGTTCGATGTCCTGGGGATCGAAACAGTTGTCGCTCTCATGCACGAGGGGACCCCGCTAGGCCTGATCGGACTCAGCACCCGCATCAACGGCGAGTCGCTG
>JAYTTC010000659.1:0-14435 GCA_043745255.1 Verrucomicrobiales bacterium | reverse complement strand
CCAACGCTTTATGATCCAGTTTGCGCCCATCAATCTTTGCCATGCGCCGGATTCTACATAAAACTATTGTGTAGTCTATGTGAATGACTCCGTAGTAAATAGGCCGAACATGCTTGACTCCGTAGTAAATAGGCCGAACATGCTTGCTTGCTACAGAATGACTGCATGAGCAGGTTATTCTGTAAGAGGGTGCACATTATGGGATTATTCGATTGGATGAAACCTCAAAAATCGGAGTCTGAAAAGGTTTTCGACCAGATTCACGAGCGTTTATTTCCGGGCGGGGACGCAGGACTTCAATTCAAAGCTCAAAAAGTATTCGAGATTTGCAATGGCAAGCTGAATCGTGCCGAAGCTGGTCGGATTTATGCAACGGTCAAAACCCGATTGTGGCTAGCGGAGACTGGATATGATGGGGAGAAAAATCTTGGACCAGACATTGACTCAATCGTCCAACAAGCTCGTCGAACGGCGAATGATAAACTTAGTAACTACGAAGTGCACGGAATCCTCTATTACGCCATCTTCGACAAGATTGGAGAGCCGACTGAGCTCAACCTTAACCTGATTAAATGGAAGGCCGACCTCTTCGGCTCTGAACGAGTGGGGTGTTGCCTCGATGAAGTCCCTGGAGGAATTGGAGAATTCGGTTACGTATCCACAAACCCCATTCCTGTTCGTGGGCTGAGAGGTCGAGGGATATATCTTGAGCGTCTTCGAACCCGCGATTTGCAGCCGGTGACTGTCAAGAACCTTGGTTGCGTCGAAGCCCCGAACGTGCCCCGACCCATTGATGAGGTCGAAGTCTCTCAAGGGACCGCCGTGCTCACGAAGCTGTATATCTCAGCCTACAATCAAAAGATTTCAGAAAGACCGCCGACAGGGTTCATCTTGCTCAAGAGAGATACAGTTTAAGAACGATATGGAACCCAAACTCAAGACGGACCGAGTCAAAGAATCTCTCAAAACTCTCTCGAGAGTTTAGTAGTGATAACCTATTTTATCACCATAATCATGCACACGCGTATGCTTGAGGCTTTGCGGGGCCGGCCGATGACAATCTTTGACAAAGCCTGTTATCTGGGTGTAAAATGACCTTAAGTTGAGTTTTTGGAAAAGGTCCGCCTATGAACATCTCCCTGACCGCTCCCTTGGAAGCCTTGGTCCAAGACAAGGTGAACTCCGGCTTTTACAACAACGCGAGCGAGGTCGTTCGCGAAGCGCTCCGCCTCCTTCATGAACGCGACCAGCGGGACGCCGCAAAGCTGGAGCGGCTGCGCTCAGCAGCTGTTTTGGGATTTGAAGCGCTGGAGCACGGAGAGATTTCCACCAAAACCCTCTCCCTGATCACGGACGAAGCCCGAAGCCGATTCAAAGCCAAGCGGTAAGCCTTCGTGCCGAAACTCCACCAACAGCTGTCCCGATGGGCGGAGACGGATCTAGCGAACATTTTCGATTACACGCTCGAGACCTGGGGAGAGCGGCAATTCGAAAAGTATCGCGCCTTACTCGAGGAGAGTTTTGAGGCTCTTGCTCGTGACCCCTTCTTGATTCAAAGCAATGACCGGTCAGAGCTTTTTGCCGGATGCCGCTCTCTCCACGTCGGGCGACACCTTATCCTTTACCGTGTGAAGGACAAAACGTTGCAGATCGCTCGCGTTCTTCACGACACCATGGAGCTCGAGCTCCACATCCCTTCTGAGCTTCTTGAGGCGCCTCCGGAGTAGCTCTTAAGCTCCCCAGGATGTCTCCCGCATGGCTGACGCACTGGGTTCTGAAACCTCTAAAATTCGGAGGATTTTCCCCAATAGGAATAGGCAAACCAACCTAGAAGCGCGAGGCCGACCAGAGCGATTGCGAGATACAGCATTTTAAGGGTCGCACGGGCAGTCTTGGTGGAATCGCCAAAGAGCTCTGGATGCCACCCTTTGAGCCAACCAAAGCAGCGTCGGCTATAGTCCCCAGCGGACTCCTCCTCTCTTTGAGGAGAGGAAGATTCAAGCAACTCTTCAATAACCCGAGGCGGGATTTCACCGCAGTGATAGTCCACCCGCTCCGTTTCCAATACCGCTTGGGGATTGATTTAGTCAGCTTCGATTCAGTAGCCTGCTCAACCACTGAAAGCGCGACTTGTGAAAAGTCACGCTTTTGCTTTTTCGGCTTGGTCGCCTTCGTTGTCTTCTTTGTTGCTACCGTCTTGCGTTTTGCTGGCATTGCGCAAACCTGCCATGTCAACGCGATTCAGTCAGCGGGAATTTCAAACTGACCCACTACCGGGTGCTGGATCAGCTTTCACTCAAACCCATCTTGCCATGCCCCGCACGAAACGCTTCACTCAATTACACAATAGCCCGTCCTTTTATGAATCTTGCTCTCGCGTTTGAACGCACGGCTCATCGCCAGCAATCCAAGACCGCGCTCTATTGGGGTGACCGCGAACTGACGTTCTCAGAGCTCCAGCAATCCGCGTGCTCCCTGGCCGCCGAGCTAATCGATCGTTGTCAGTTGCACCAGGGAGATCGGGTTGCCATCTGGCTGAAGAACCGCCCTGAGTTTGCGGTGGGAGTCGTGGGAGTGTTGTGGGCGGGCGGGGTGTTGGTCCCTATCAACAATTTCCTCAAGCCGGAAGAGGTGATTCATATCTTGCGCGACGCAGGTGCCGAAGTATTGATCACCGAAGAGGCCACCCAGGAGCAATGGGGGCGGCTTTGCGAGGCTTGCCCAGGACTAAATATTTTGACGGTTGAGAGGATCGCGTTGCTTTCAGCCTCGGCTTTGCGCGCGAGCGGTCGCGCCCAGTCGAATGATCTGGCGGTGATCATCTACACCTCCGGCACGACAGGGCGGCCGAAAGGTGCGATGCTGACCCACGGGAATCTTCTCTCTAATGTGGAGAGCTGCCGGAAGATGCTCCGCGCCATCGAGGAGGACCGTTTCGTGGTGCTCCTCCCCATGTTCCACAGTTTCATGCTCACGGTGGGCTTGCTGCTCCCACTGCTGGTCGGCGGATCGGTGGTTCTGATTCGATCGCTGCATCCGGCGAAGAACATCCTTCAGGAAGTCATGTTGCGCGGAGGCACCATCCTGCCCGCAATCCCGCAATTCTTCCGTACCCTGGCTGCTGCCGGAGTTCCGCCCGGGTTCCCGGTTCGACTCTGCGTGAGTGGCGCGGCGCCCTTGCCAGGTGAAATTCTCAAGGAGTTCAATCAGAAGGTTCCCAACATCCCCTTGCTCGAGGGTTATGGCCTGAGCGAGGCAAGTCCGGTGGTGAGCATCAATCCAATTGAGGGGCCGTGGAAGGCGGGTTCTATCGGAGTTCCAGTTCCCGATGTGCAGGTCAGTATTCAGGATGAGTCGGGTCGTTCTCTTGAACCGGGACAAACGGGTGAGCTTTGTGTGCGCGGGCCCAATGTCATGAAGGGTTACTGGAATCAGCCCGAAGAAACCGCACGCGCGCTCGTAAACGGATGGCTCAGGACCGGCGACGTCGGGCACAGGGATATCGACGGCTATTTTTATATCACCGACCGCAAGAAAGACATGCTCCTGGTTAATGGGATTAATGTCTACCCACGCGAGATTGAAGAGGTGATTTATCAGTACCCCGGCGTGAAGGAAGCTGCGGTCGTGGGGCTTCTGGATCCACGCAAGGGTGAGATGCCGGTGGCTTTCGTCGTGTCCAATGAGGGATCCACTCTCGACGAGCGTCTCTTTGTGGCTTTCTTGCGCGATAAACTAGCGGACTACAAAATTCCGCGTCGAGTGGTGCCGATGGCGGCGCTCCCGCGAAACGCCACCGGCAAAGTTCTCAAAACCGAACTCCGCCAGATTCGCTTCGATGCGTAACGCTGTGCCGAGGTTTGCTAAAAGAGAGAGGCAGAGGGTAGGTCGCAGGATCGCGGCGATAGGTATCATGAAGGACTCAACCAGGGGGCCACGTGAGCGGGCGACCGCCAAGGATGTGGCAATGCAGATGGGGAACGGATTCTCCGCCGTTGCGTCCGTTGTTGATCACCAGGCGATAGCCGTCTGACTTCAGACCGAGCTGTCCAGCGACTTCGGCTGCTTTTAAGAGCAAGTGGCCGAGCACCGCATGATCCTCAGGGCTGGCTTCCGCGATCCGCGCAATAGGCCTTTTGGGAACGATGAGGACGTGGATGGGGGCCTGAGGATTGATGTCGTGGAAGGCCAGCACCAAGTCATCCTCGTAGGCGATCTTCGCCGGGATCTGGCGCGCGATTATTTTTTCGAACAGGGTTTGGCTCATGGACGCGCCTGGATCAATACACGCAAATCACACATTGGCTTGCCGGCGTTTGCGCCCTGAGGCAGGCGCGGAGATACTCCACGATTTGGTCGCTGACCTCCTGGCAGCGGTCGCTCCAGCGGCGAGCCGCGCACAGACCCTTGGCGCAGGGTCGAAGCCCTCGATACACAATCATCTCAGGGGAGCTTTGCAGGCGATGCAGAAGATCTGCCCGAAGCGACTGGAAGAACTCCAGCTCGCCCCCCCCTCCGGCAGATTTCTCCAGACTCGCCAGGTCGACTTCACCGTGTGGCGAAGTTGTTTGCAGGGATGGAGACGGGCTGATCTCCCCCTCCTTAACCTCGAATCCAAGTCCACTGAGGGCGCGGCGGAGTGCGGCGGTGAACTCTTTGACCGACACGTCAGTCTGCCCGAGTTCGCTCCGAAAATAGTGCAGCACGGCGGCGGCGGCGTTGCGCAAAATCTCCGGATCCAGCTCCTGATTCGGACCCACTACCAACTCAAACGCCATCTCTTCGGCGGAGCAGGGGACCTTTTCGCCGGTGGTCAGTTCAAAGACCAGGCAGTCGGGCCGTAAGAGTATCATGTTTAGTTTCCAGTTTTTTAACTTCCTGGACAAAATCCGTTGCTTCCTCGAATCGACGGTAGACGCTCGCGTAGCGCACATAGGCGATTGGATCCAGCGTCCTGAGACTTTCCATAACCCGTGCGCCGATGTCTTTGCCAGAGACCTCTCCGTCGTAGCCGTTTGTGAGGTCTAGGATGATCTGCTCCACCATGGTTTCGATCGCCTCTTCACTCACCGGTCGCTTCTGACAGGCACGCCGGATGCCGGTCATCAGCTTCTCTCGGGAAAACGCTTCCCGACGATCATCCCGTTTCACCACCATCAGGATCGGCTGCTCCACGATTTCATAGGTGGTAAAGCGATAGTGGCACTCGAGGCATTCGCGTCGCCGGCGGATGGTGGCCCCCTCACGCGAAGTCCGTGAGTCGATCACCTTATCTTCCACACATCCGCATTTAGGACAGCGCATAAAACGCTACAACTACTGCATGCTGTAGCCTGATTGACGCTATGACACTATATGTAGGGGAGTCAAGAAGTCGGAGAAATCTCCTCTTCCCTCAAACCGGCGGTTTGTGTTTAGTCCCGCGACAGATGAACAAGACAGCGCTTCTTTTCGCCGGACAGGGTTCCCAATTTGTTGGGATGGGAAAGGATTTTGCGGAGCATTCTCCGAGCGCGAAGGCGTGGTTTACGAAGGCAAACGAGGTGCTCGGCTGTGATCTGGCCAAGGTCTGCTTTGAAGGGCCTGAGGCGGAGTTGACCAACACGGAGAATGCGCAGCCCGCGATTTATCTGGTGAGCTGGGTCGCCTTTGAAGTCTTGAAGGAACAGGTTCCAACACTCGAGTTCTGCGCCACTGCCGGTCTATCGTTGGGAGAATTTACCGCTCTCGCCGCCGCGGGTGCGTTTCCATTCGAGGAGGGGCTCCGGGTCGTTCGCGAGCGGGGACGTTTTATGCAGGAGGCCTGTGAGGCCACCCAGGGTGGAATGGCGGCCATCATCGGACTCGAGGAGTCGAAGACCCGCGAAGTGTGTCAGAGTGTCGGGGTGAGTGTCGCCAATCTGAATTGCCCCGGGCAGATCGTGATCTCTGGACCGGCCCACCTGATGGAGAAGGCCTGTGAGGCGGCTAAAGCGGCGGGGGCCAAGAAGGCAATGCCACTGAAGGTGGCAGGAGCCTATCATTCCCCGCTGATGAGCTCCGCCCAGCCCAAGCTTCGCCAGGCCTTGGGAGCAATCCATTTCCGGCCCCCCCAGGTGCCGGTCGTCTCCAATGTCACCGCCCTTCCGCATGGGTCCGCCTCGGAGACGATCGATCGCCTGGTGGATCAGGTCACGGCTTCGGTGCGCTGGGAGGAGTCGATTCAGCAGCTTCTCTCTCAGGGCGTGACCCGTTTCATCGAGCTCGGGCCGGGGAAGGCTCTGAGTGGGTTTCTCAAACGGATCACCGATCAGGCGCGGGTACTCAACGTGGGAGATGTCGCCAGTTTGCAAGCCACGGTCCAGGCCTTGAAGGGCTGAGGGTCTCCCTCAGCAGCCAGGCGAAAATATCACATCCAGTTCATCGTTCCCCTAAATCCATCATGAGTGTTCTTTCCAATCTGACCGCTGTCGTCACCGGTGCCGGTCGCGGTATCGGCCGGGCCATCGCCCTGAAGTTCGCCGCTGAAGGGGCTAATATTGTCTGTGTTTCCCGCAGCGTTGAGAATTCCGAGAAGGTGGCAGCCGAGGTGCGCGGGCTCGGGCGGACGGCGTGGGCGCTCGCGGTGGATGTCTCCGATGCGGCGGCGGTGTCCGCAGCGGGAGAAAAAATTCTAGCCGACGTTGGGAAAGTGGACATTTTGGTGAACAATGCGGGGATCACCCGCGATGGCCTCTTGATGAGAATGAGTGACTCGGACTGGGATACGGTGCTGGACACGAATTTAAAGGGGGCCTTCTTGTTCACCAAAGCGTTCACCCGCGCGTTTCTGAAGCAGCGGAGCGGGCGAATCATCAACATCTCCTCGGTGATCGGGTTGATGGGCAACGCGGGCCAGGCGAACTATGCGGCCAGCAAGGCGGGGTTGATCGGGTTCACCAAATCGGTGGCGCGAGAATTTGGATCGCGTGGCGTCACGGCCAACGCCATCGCGCCCGGTTTCATTGAAACTGACATGACTGCGGACCTGGGAGACGATGTGAAAACCGCGCTCCTAAAGCAGATTCCGCTGGGCCTCTTGGGTCAGCCTGACGACGTCGCTTCTGCCGCTTTGTATCTCGCGAGTTCGGCGGCACGTTACGTCACCGGACAGGTGCTTACGGTGGACGGCGGGATGGTGATGTGAAAAAAACCGCTCGACACACGCCTTGGGCGTAGTTAGACACAGCCCGATTTTCGACCCAGACGAAAAACCTACGGTCATGTTGTCATTGGCCGTTGGCGTCTGGAATTCGGAAGCGGGAAACAGGGCTTGACGGTCACTGGTACGTGACTTAGACAGTCGAAAACTTGTAATCGGAGAAACTCATGGCTGAGAAATCGATTGAGGAAAGAGTCAAAGCGATCATCGTCGAACAGTTGGGCGTGAACGCGGACCAAGTCACACCAGACGCCAAGTTCATTGAAGACCTGGGGGCGGATTCGCTCGACACGGTTGAGTTGGTGATGGCGTTGGAAGAAGAGTTCGGGAACGAAATCCCGGATGAAGAAGCCGAGAAGCTGCAAAGCGTCGGTGACGTTGTTAAGTACGTCGAAGATCAGCAGCGTAAATAGGTTTCGGGCTACTTTGACCGGGGCAGCCGAGGCATTTAGCCGGGCTGCCCCTTTAATTTCATGGCCAATTCTTCCTTGGAGCGTCGCGTGGTAATCACCGGTTTGGGTGTGGCCTCACCGCTGGGATGTGGGATCGACGAACTTTGGAAGAACGTGATCGCCGGCCAATGCGGCATCGACCGCATCACGTTGTTCGACGCCACCGCGTTCGATACCCAGATCGCCGCAGAGGTGAAGGACTTCAATCCGCTCCCGGCGTTTCCCGGTCCGAAGGACGTTCGCCGAGCGGATCGGTTCAGCCAGTTCGGCATTTATGCCGGGTGGCGGGCCCTGACAGATTCTGGCCTGGATCTCGAGCGAGCGGATCGCGATGAGATCGGTGTCTTCATCGGCTCTGGAATCGGGGGTCTTTATACCACCGAGGAACAACACAAAATCTTGCTCGCCAAGGGTCCCAGCCGACTTTCGCCCTTCATGATCCCCATGCTCATCTTGAATATGTCCTCAGGGCTGTTCTCGATGTTCTACAAACTGCGGGGACCGAACGTGGCCACCTGCTCTGCCTGCGCCACCGCGACCCATGCTATTGGTGAAGCGTGGCGGACCCTCAAGATGGGCGATGCTCAGGTGATGTTTGCGGGAGGCACCGAGGCCACGATTGTTCCGCTGGGCATCGGTGGATTCTGCGCCATGAAAGCAATGAGCACGCGGAACTCCGAGCCCAAGCGCTCCTCGCGTCCCTTCGATGTCGATCGCGATGGTTTCGTCATGGGGGAGGGAGCGGGCGTGGTGGTGCTCGAGGAGTTGGAGCATGCCAAGGCTCGCGGTGCTCGGATCTACTGCGAGTTGATTGGCTATGGGAACACGGCCGATGCCAATCATATGACTTCGCCCTCGCCGGGAGGCGAGGGGGCAGCCCGCTGCATGCGAATGGCGTTGCGCAGCGCCAAGCTTAACCCATCCGAGGTGAGCTATATCAATGCGCACGGGACATCGACTCCCCAGGGGGACATCTGCGAGACCCAGGCCATCAAGACCGTGTTTGGCGACCATGCCCGCACGCTTGCGGTCAGTTCCACCAAGGGAGCCACAGGACACATGCTCGGTGCGGCAGGCGCCGTGGAGACGGCAATCTGTGCCATGGCGATCGGGTCCCAAGTCGCGCCTCCCACCTTGAACCTCGATCATCCCGACCCACTTTGCGATCTCGACTACGTTCCGCACACGGCCCGGGAGATGAAGATCGATGCCGTCGTGAACAACTCCTTTGGATTCGGTGGGCACAACGCCAGCCTGGTGCTTCGGAAGTTCATCGACTGATAGCGAGAGCGCGGTTTGCGTTTTCGATCCCTCTCGACCGTGAGGAAATTAAAAAGTTCGAAGCGACTAGCTTTCCAATCGGTCGCGCTGACGATCGCCGGATCGGATAGCGGCGGCGGTGCCGGGCTGCAGGCCGATCTAAAAACGTTCGCCGCCATCGGCCTGCATGGCAGCAGTGTCACCACCTGTCTTACCGCCCAGAATCCAAAACGCGTCCTGGGAGTGGATCCTGTTTCTCCGCGCTTTGTGCGCTGCCAGCTGGAAGCGGTTTTCACCGAGCTCCGTCCTCAGGCGGCCAAGACTGGGATGCTCTTTTCGGATGCGATCCTTCGCGAGGTGGTGGCTTGGTGGCGGAGGTGCCCCGAGATCCCATTGGTCGTGGATCCGGTCATGGTCTCCACTAGCGGGGCGGCACTAATGAAGCCTGGGGCGTTGCGTCGTCTGACCAACGATCTGTTTCCTCTGGCCACCTTGATCACTCCCAATCTTGACGAAGCGCAGCTCCTCCTGGGCGAATCGATTCGGTCAATGGAGGAGCTACAGCGCTGTGCCCGGCTGGCTCATCAGCGCTGGGGTTGCGCCGTCTTGATGAAGGGCGGGCATCTGCGATCCACTCCGGATGCGGTGGACGTGCTGTTTGATGGTGAAAGGGAGTGGGTGTTTCGTGCACCGTTCGTGACCGGCGTTTCCACCCACGGCACCGGCTGCACCTACTCCGCTGCCATAGTGGCTTACTTGGCCCTGGGGCGTGATCTGCCAGAAGCGGTAGATCAGGCCAAGAATTACATTACGCGGGCGATTGGGAATTCAAAACGAGTGGGTGATCATACCGTGCTGGGGTTTTTCTAGCGCTTCCGGACTTTCCCTGCGGTTCGGGCTTAATGCGGGAGCATTCGCTCCAGCAGGACGAGTCCTGCGGCGCTGTAGGTGGCGGCCAGGAAATCGTCCACCGTGACTCCCCACCCTCCGGGTAGGCGCTGGCTTTGCCGCACCGGCCAGGGTTTCCAGATATCGAATAGTCGGAATAGAAGGAACCCGGCCAGTGGGAGGCCGCCGTGCCACTGGGTCGCCCAGTCAGAAACGAGGAATTTCCCTGTGCTCTTGTACCCCTGCTGAATGACCCAGGGGGCGAAGCAAACCGGCAAAGCCGCGATCTCGTCGAGCACAATGCAGCCAGGATCCGTTTGCATCAGCTGACACTCCGCCTCTCCGCATAACCACACGGAGACCACGAACCCCGCGCTGCACCCGAGGAGATAGATCCATCCGCTTCCGGCGGCGAGTAGCACGGCGGTCCAGGCCAATCCCACCAGCGAACCGAAGGTTCCGGGAGCGACGGCAATCCTGCCTACCCCGAAACCCTGGGCGACCCAGAGTTTCCATCCTCCACAGAATGAGGTCGTCTCAGACATCCTGCAAATAGAGTCCGCGATTCCGCCACAGGTAAACCGCTCCGGAATAGAGCGTGAGCAGGACTGAGATCCACTTGGACAGCTCTGTGAATCCTTTGACCCAGGGGCTTCCGAATATCGGGAACTCGAAGATAAGTTTCCCGAACTCACCCCATTGCGGATAGCTGGCGAGAACCAGAATCGAGATGATGGCGACGATTTGAGAGACGGTCTTGTGTTTGCCAAATCCTTCCGCAGCCAAGACCAGGTTCTTCGAGGCGGCCAGGAGTCGGAGTCCGGTAATGGCCAGTTCACGGGCGACGATGATGACCACCATCCAGGCAGAAATATAGTGTGTGCCAACGAAGGCAATGAATGCCGAGCAGATCAGGATCTTGTCGGCGAGAGGGTCCATCAGAATCCCGAAATTCGTGATTAAGTTCCGGCTTCGAGCGATGGAACCGTCGAGCCAGTCAGTGATGCTCGCAAGGATGAACAGGATCAACGCGACTGTTTCGTTGAACTTGAAGTTCAGAAACAGGGCCACCAGGAAGGCAAACGTCAGGACGAATCGCGAGACGGTGAGCTGATTCGGCAGATTCATGATATAGCTGTTAGGTCGACCGTCCCGACTGCGATTCAGGTATTGCCGGCAGCGCAGTGCGGTGGCCTTAGAGACGTTGACCGAATGTTCGCTTCACTTCAAAACCGAACTTTCATATCACCGTACAGTGAATTCGTGCTCGTCGTCCGCGCTTTTTTTCGATAGCTAGCGCGCGTGTCGAATCACAGTCTGGCTCAAAGGTTGGGGCTCTGGGTGAGTCGTGCTCGCAACGCGGGCTCGGTGCTCTGGCGTTGGGAGGCGCGGCTTCGCGGTGTCTCCCTAGGTCGTTCGGTGGGGTTTGCGGGACGCCCCATCCTGGGTATGTCGGAACACTCCAGGATGGTGATCGGCGATGGGGTCCAGATCAACAGCGCAGTGCGATCCAATCCAATGGGCTGTTTTCAGCCCTGCGTCCTACGGACGCTCGCTCCCGGTGCCGTCCTCGAGCTTGGCGCTGGAGTTGGACTCAGCGGGACTGTGATCGTAGCGGGAAAGGAAATTGTGGTGGGGGAGGGGACGATCTTTGGTGCCGGTGCCATGGTATTCGATACGGATTTCCATTTTTCCGAAGGTGAATGGGGCTGGGGGTATGATTGCGCTCGCGGCGCAAAAGCCATCCGGATTGGAAGAGGCTGCTTCATTGGTGCTCGTGCCCTGGTTCTGAAGGGCGTAACGCTCGGTGATCGCGCGGTCGTTGGCGCCGGGGCGGTGGTTACTCAGGATGTGCCGACCGGTGCGGTAGCGGTCGGAAACCCGGCCAGGATACTCCCGCCTCGAGCCCCAGGCGGCTCTGCCGTCCAGGGATAGACTGGCCCGACGGGTCACCGTCCAAGATATTTCGCTACCGCTTGAGATCGAGAGCGCACATGAAGCCGCTCGTAAATGCTCTTAACGTGGCTGTTCACGGTGGAAAAACTGATTTCAAGTCGTTCTGCAATCTCTCGATACGACGCGCCTGTTGTCAGAAGATCCAACACTTCGCGCTCGCGAGGGCGCAGCAGCGAGGCGACCGACTCTCCCTCGGGGCGTGAGTTCTGAAACGATTTCACCACGCGACGAGCGATCTCCGCCGTCATGGGTGCTCCACCGTTATGCACCTCCTCCACCGCCGACATGAGCCGACTCGGCTCGGTTCGTTTCAGGAGATATCCGCTGGCTCCCGCCTTCAGCGACTCGAAGATTAAATCGGTGTCCTCATAAACCGTGAGCATGAGGAATTGCGTCGTCTTGCATTCGAGCTTGAGGTGACGAACGCAGTCGATTCCTGACATTTTCGGTAAGTTGATATCCACCAGCGCCACGTTGGGAGGAGCCTGCGGTAGAAAACGGAGGGCATGCTCGGCATTTGGGTGAGCGGAGATACACTTGAATCGACTGAACCCGTTTAGAAGGGTTTGCAGGCTTTCCCTCAGCCCTGAGTTGTCTTCGATAATCGAAACGGTGATTCTCGCGGGAAGCGGACTCAGTGGGGTGGGTGGGTTAGTCATGGGTAGTGTCTATAGGGTTTCTGAATTTAGTGGGAATCGGATTTCGACGCGGGTTCCCTGACCGGGCTGGCTGCTCAGTCGGAAAACGGCTCCGACGTTCTCCGCTCGTTTTTGCATATTCGCCAGTCCGTTTCCTGCTCCTGCTGCCTCGGTCATGTAGAACCCCCTGCCATCATCGCTGATGATCAGCGTTGCGCGCTGCGAATCGTGATACATCTCCAGTCGAACGCAGCAGGCACTCGAATGCTTTACCGCGTTGTTCAGGGCCTCCTTGGCGACCAGAAACACATTGTGACGCAGCTCTGTGCTCATCGGAAGTGCCGGAATATGTTGGGGCATCTCGAGCTCGAAGCGAAGGCCGGAAGGAGAGACCAGATCCTGCGCGGATTGAACCAGGTAGCCCGCCAGCTGATCGAGCGAGTTCTTGCTCGTGGTCACCGCCCATATGATTTCGTCCAGACTGCGAACCGCATCTCGTGCGAGGATGGATACTTTCGGTAAGCCGACAGTTCGGCTCTCACCGTTGTGGAATCCGGGGGCTTCAGCAAGTTCGCTGATCATTCCGAGCTGCGTCAAGCGGGCGCCAATATCGTCGTGCATGTCCTTGGCAATTCGGGTTCGCTCGTTTTCCAGAGCATGCTGTTTCTCGAGTTGCAGGATGTGGCGTTGGATATGGAGACGATAGGACTGCACGCCGGCGGCGATCAGCAACGCGAAGAGGCCACAAAGGACATAAAACCACGGAGTTTCATAGAAAAAGGGAGCCAAGGTCAGAGACAGGGCTTGGCCCTCCTCGCCCCAAGATCCAGGACCATTGCTTGCCCGAGTTCGGAAACGGTAGTGGCCAGGCTTGAGATTCGTGTAATGGGTGATGCGTCGATCGGTTGGTTCCTGCCAATCCTGATCGTGACCGTCCAGTCGGTACTGAAAACGGACTCTGCTGGGCTCGGCGAAGCTGTTCGCGGTGTAGCGAATCTCGAGCACTTCCGCTGTGCCGGCTGCGAGCTTCAGGTCGAAGAGCGGGTTGTCCTGATCTGAGACCTCCAGATACCGTCCCTTCCCGATGTGTCTCGTTTCGGGTTGAGTGCGACGCATGCCGTCCCCAAATCGAATGTCTCCGTTGGCCCTGACCTGCTCCACCACGACCCGGAGAGCGCTTCGAGCGGTCGGGACGCGATTGGGATCAATTTGAACCACCCCGACCGCGCAAGGGAACCAAAGACTACCATCCTGACCGTGCCACCCAGCGGGTTGGCTTCCACCGTTGGTCTCGGCATTTAGCAAACCATCCGCCTCCCCAAATGGCATGCTCGAAAGCAGTTTTGCCCGGCCATCCAAAACCGCGTTGGCTTCCTGCCGGGAGATACGATAAATTCCGCGATTGCAACTGATCCAAAAAAACCCGTTCTCGTCTTGCAGAAGGCAGTTCACGAGATTGTCGTAAAGCCCCTCACGACGGGTGAGAGTTTTGAACTTGCCGTCTTTGTACCGGGTCAGTCCGACCGCAGTTCCAATCCAAATGCTTCCATCCTGATCCTCCAGGAAACAGGTGATCGAATTGTCTCCCAGCCCATGGGTCTTGTTAAAATTGGTGAACAAACCGTCCCTGAGGAGAGACAGGCCGGCGTCAGAGGTTCCAATCCACAAGGTCCCCTTCCGATCCTCCAAAATCGCTCGAACATCGTTGCTCGGCAGGCCTTCCAGGGTGGTGAACTGAGTCAGTGCCCCATCCTTGTAGTGGTGGAGCCCCTCCCACGAACTGAACCAGAGGACGTTTGCTCGGTCGCGGTAGAGCGCGCGGATGTTGTACTCCTTCAGGGGGCCTGGAAGCGAGCTGACCAATGGGCCTTCCTCCCAGAGTTCATCCTTGAGTTTGAAGAGTCCATATCCGGCGTATCCCACCCAGATGAACCCTTTTGGGTCCGGCCACAGGGAGAAGATTTGGCCATGCCCATGAGGCAGTGGTGGAGGATAGTGTGTGAGGGAATTGTGTTGAGTGAGTGTATCTTTTTTCCATCGGAAGAGATCCTGCGACGTTCC
>JAYTTC010000658.1:0-14441 GCA_043745255.1 Verrucomicrobiales bacterium | reverse complement strand
GGATGTCGCCCCAGATCACGCCCGAAATGAGCTAAACTGTTACGCAGCGTCACTCCTCGGGGATGCTTCCGCCATCGCGAGCGGAACCTATCTCCCCTTCGATTTCGAGCCGGGCGAATCCCTTTTGGCGCCGGCTCCCGTCGGACCCTATTCCACGGCGTTGACCGATTTCGTGGGAACAGCCGCCAACGGCACTTGGTCGCTCTTCGTAGCGGATGACGCAGCGATCGACGCAGGATCGATCTCGGGTGGATGGAGCCTGGTGATCGGAAGCGCAACACCTGCACTGGCGGGGCTTGCCGCAGCGCCAGTCTCCAACCCCGCCGCCCAGATTCTCTCCGTGACACGAGACCCTCAGGGCGTCGTGGCTCTAATCATCCAAGTGGAGGCAGAGCGTTGGTACGCGCTTGAAGCCTCCAGCGATCTTATCCAGTGGAGTCAGGTAACCAGTCTGCGATCGGTGGACGGTCTGCTTCATTCGTTGGATCAAAAAGCCGCCGGCCAGTCGGTCCGCTTCTATCGAGTGGTTCTCACCACCACCCCATTCCAGTAAGCGGTCCATGGATAAATGAGGTCCAAAGGCCCCAAGCCATCGCCGCGAGTGATAGGGCGGGAAAGTTCACCGCCCTCTTGACCCATCTTCAAAAACGGGTTAGCTATATTTCGTCTTATGGCGAATTACGGAAACGGACTATGCGCGAATTCATGAACATCACCAAGGCACTGGCGGACGAGAACCGCATCCGCACGTTGTTGGCGTTGCGGAAAGGCGAGTTGTGCGTCTGCCAGATCACCGAACTATTCGGTCTCGCCCCGTCCACCATCTCGAAGCATCTATCCATTCTCTTCCAGGCCGGACTCGTGGAATCGCGCAAAGATGGCCGCTGGATTTACTACAAACTGCCGGGCAAGGAAGCTCCGGTGGTGGTGCGCGAGGCCATAGATTGGGTCGAGAAGGCTCTCGACCGCAATCCGCGCGTCGCCGACGACAAACAAACCCTCAAGCGCATCCTCAAACAAGACCCTACGGAACTATGCAAACGCCAATGTCAAAAATGAAACCCACTGTTCTCATCCTCTGCACCGGCAACTCCTGCCGCAGCCATCTCGCGGAAGGCATCCTGCGGGCGGCAGCGGGCGATTCCCTTAACGTGCAAAGCGCCGGGTCGAAACCCGCGGGCTACGTTCACCCGCTTGCCATTCAGGTGATGAAGGAAATCGGGATCGATATTTCCGCGCATCACTCAAAGCACATGAACGACTTCTTGCAGCAAGAAGTGGAGACGGTCATCACGGTTTGCGGCAACGCGGATCAGGCATGCCCGATGTTCCCCGGCCAGGTGAACCGTCATCATTGGGGCTTTTACGACCCGGCCCACGCGGCCGGCACGGACGAGGAAAAGCTCGTTGTGTTCCGCCGTGTGCGCGACGAAATCAAAATGGCGTTTGAAGCCTACGCGGCAGGACGGCGCGATCAGGGAAGGCGGGAAATTAAGGCTTAATCACGAATGAACACGAATGAACACGAATGAACGCGAATGAACGCGAATCATGTGTGGCAAGCCGGATGATTTCCAATGATCACGGTCGGCATTTTGGAATGCGGTGGCAGAGCGTAGCGGCGACACCGCTTTTCTTTGCGGGCAATGCGGGCCAAAGCGGCGTGGCGCTTCGCTTCCCGCCGCAGTCCATGACTGCAGAAGACAGCACAACATTTTTTGAACATTCGTGTCCGTTCGTTGATTAGTTGGCCTTTGAATTTATGAACCTGAATACTCTCCAAATTTTTGACCCCGCGATGTGCTGTTCCTCCGGCGTCTGCGGGCCGGACGTTGACACCAAGCTTGTGCAATTCGCGGCCGACCTCGACTGGCTAAAAACCCAAGGCGTGATTGTCCAGCGGTACAACCTTTCGCAGAGCCCGGCGGCATTCGTGGAGAATGAACTAGTCCGCGCGACGCTTACCGAGACAGGCGAAGCCGCGCTGCCGGTTCTACTGGTGAACGGCAAGGTTGCGCTCACCGGACGTTATCCCGAATGCAACGAACTTGCCGCGCTCCTAAAGGTAAGAGCCACGGCGACCAGCGCACCCGCAAAGTCGAGTTGTTGCGGCGGAAGCTCATGCTGCTAATGAATATCCCAGCCGAACAATCGCTCGCCCGGTTCTTGGAAACGCCGACTCGGTTCTTGTTTTTCACCGGCAAGGGCGGCGTAGGCAAGACCTCACTGGCGTGCGCTTCGGCTATCGCACTCGCTGATCGGGGCAAACGCGTGCTGCTGGTCAGCACTGATCCGGCGTCCAACTTGGATGAAGTGCTGGGGGTCGAACTCTCCCATTCACCAACGGATGTCCCCGGCGTGCCACGGCTGGCCGCGTTGAACATTGACCCGGCGGCAGCGGCGGCGGTGTATCGCGAAAAGCTCGTTGGCCCGTATCGCGGCAAATTGCCCGAAGCCATTGTGCGGAGTATGGAGGAACAACTCTCCGGCGCTTGCACGATGGAGATTGCCGCCTTCGATGAATTCTCCAGATTGCTCGGCGAAGCCACCGCAACCGCAGCCTTCGACCACGTTATTTTTGACACCGCGCCAACGGGACACACGCTGCGACTGCTATCGCTGCCCGGTGCGTGGACGGGTTTTCTCGCCAGCAGCACCACGGGCAATTCATGTCTCGGTCCGCTCGCTGGATTGGCGAAGCAGCGGGTCGTTTATGAAAGCGCTGTGGCGTCGTTGGCCGACGGTGGGCGAACCACGCTTGTATTGGTCAGCCGCGATCAAAAAGCCGCGCTGACGGAAGCGGAGCGCACGAGCAACGAGCTCGCCGGCATCGGCGTGCGCAATCAGCGGCTCATCCTCAACGGATTGTTTGGAGCTTCGGATTCCGACCCGATCGCACTGGCTTTGCAGCAACGCGGCAATGAGGCACTGACAGCAGCGAATGATTTTCTAACCCGGTTGCCTTTGTCGAAAGTCCCGCTGCGTTCTCACAATCTTGTCGGCATCTCGGCACTGCGGTCGTTGACAGCTTCGGAAGCTCCTGCTTGCGGCATCGGCTCAAGGGAAGAAGCCAACGCGGGTTTGCCTGCAACTGACTCGCTGGCCGAAGTAGTGGACGACCTCGCCCAAGCCGGACGTGGCGTGGTGATGACGATGGGCAAAGGCGGCGTTGGCAAAACCACCATCGCCGCTGCCGTCGCCACGGAACTCGCGCGGCGCGGACACAAAGTTCATCTCAGCACGACCGACCCGGCAGCACATATCGCAGCAGCGGCGGGACAAATGCCCGGATTGCAAGTGAGCCGGATTGATCCCCAAGCCGAGACGCGCATTTACATCGATCATGTGATCGCGACAGCGGGTAAAAATCTTGATGCAAATGGACGCGCTGTATTGGAGGAAGACTTGCGTTCGCCTTGCACCGAGGAAATTGCCGTGTTCCGTGCATTCGCGCGAACAGTGGCGCAAGGCCAAGATGCTTTCGTTGTACTCGACACCGCCCCCACCGGCCACTCGTTGCTGTTGCTCGACGCCACAGAGTCTTATCACCGGGAAATTGCGCGGAAGGCCAGTGACATGCCCGAAGAAGTGCGGAATCTTTTGCCTCACTTGCGGGATGGCAGTTTTACCCATGTGCTCGTCGTGACGTTGCCCGAAGCCACGCCGGTGCATGAGGCAGCCATGCTGCAAGACGATTTGCGTCGCGCGAAAATCGAACCATTCGCCTGGGTCATCAACCAGAGTTTCGCCGAAAGCGGCTCGCACGATCCGTTACTAGTGGCGCGTGGATGCAATGAAATCCAATTCATCCGCGAAGTTGTCGAGAAACTTTCCAAACGCACGGCCCTTGTGCCGTGGGTGACAGAAGAACCTATTGGCCCGGAACGTCTGCAACAACTTTTTCAAACCGAAACCGTGGATTGATATGCCCACACCCGCTGCCACCCCAAAACGTCTGGTGTTGTATGCCGCATCTGCAATCAGTCGCGCCCTTGGTATCAAAGGTCATTGCCAGTTTGAACTAGTAGGTTGACCACAACCTTACGCGACATCGCGCCGCTCTCTTAACTAGAATCAAACCCGCCGTGACCAACGCGGGGCTTCCGAAATCAAATGAAAACTGCTGAAGTTTTCCTGCCGGGGGTTGCTGAAACCCCGGAAAGGGTTTTACGATCTCCCATCGTGCCTGGCTCCGGCTCATACCTTCGATCTCGGGTTCAGATAGCCACACTTCTGGCGCTCTGGATGGATTGCGTCGCATCGCGGGCAGAGTTCCCTACGAACTCCTGGTGGGCCTTCCGGCCGGTCCAGGCCGTGACCGCCCCAGCGGTGAGCAATAGTCGCTGGCCGCGGACGCCAGTGGACGCCTTCATCCTCTCAAAGATCGAAGCTGTCGGGCTGCGTCCCGCGCCCCGCGCCGAGAAACGCACGCTACTGCGCCGGGTCTATTTTGACCTCATCGGACTCCCCCACACACCGGACGAGGGAGACGCCTTCATGGCAGACGCCTCGCCGGAGGCATTCACTCGAGTTGTCGAACGGCTGCTGGCGAGTCCGCGATACGGGGAACGATGGGGACGACATTGGATGGACGTGGTGCGATACGCCGATACTGCCGGGGACAATGCCGACTATCCCGTACCCGAGGCGCGACTCTATCGGGATTACATCATCGACGCGTTCAACGCGGACAAGCCCTACGATCAGTTTGTGAGAGAACAGCTAGCCGGCGATCTCCTGGCGCGCGAGGGAATGCGGGAACAGTACGCGGAGCGGGTGATTGCGACTGGGTTTCTGGCTCTGTCGCGACGTTACGCGACGGCTCCCTTCGAGCTCATGCACCTGACGGTCGAGGACGCCATCGAAACCACCGGACGCGCCTTCCTTGGTCTCACACCTCGCTGCGCTCGCTGTCACGACCACAAGTTTGATCCGATGACACAGCAAGATTACTACGGGCTCTACGGTTTGTTCGCGAGCACCCGATTCCCCTACCCCGGTTCCGAGGAATTCCAGTCGAAAAACCTTCCACGAACAGGATTCGTTCCGCTGGTGCCTCCCGAGGAGGCGGCAAGACCGTTGGAGAAAAACCGTCTTCGAGTGGAGTCCCTGCGCACCGAACTGGGGTGCCTCGAACAACGGATCAAGGAAGGAAAGACGAACGCAGAATCAAAGAAGCCATTGGAGGATCTGTTCAACTCGCTTCGTCTGGAGCTCAAACGGCGCGAGCGATCTGGGGCGCTTCCCGAGCTTCCTGTCGCGTATGCCGTGGCCGACGATCAACCGGTCGATCAATCCCTCCAGCAGCACGGAGAACCTGGCGAGGTGGGTCCGGTCGTGCCTCGATGCGCGCCGAGTTTTCTCACCGGTGGCACCTCGCTGAATATTCCTCCGGGTTCGAGTGGTCGACGCGAATTCGCCGCCTGGCTGACACGACCGGAAAATCCGCTCACTGCGCGCGTGATGGTCAATCGCATCTGGCAGCACCACTTCGGAAAAGGGCTGGTGGCCACGCCGTCGAACTTCGGGCTTCGCGGCGATCGACCCTCGCATCCGGAGCTCCTCGACTGGCTCGCGAGCTATTTCGTGCAGCAGGGTTGGTCGGTGAAGGCGATGCACCGGCTCCTCCTCGCCTCAGCAACCTGGCAACAAGCGTCCACACCACAGGATCCTGAAGCGCGCGCGGTGGAAGGCAGAGTGATCGATCCGTCCAACCGTCTCTGCTGGCACTTCGATCGTCGTCGGCTGGATGCAGAATCCATCCGCGATGCGCTGCTCTCGGTGGCGGGGAATCTCGATCTCGAGCGACCGGGGGAGCATCCCTTCCCTCCCGTGGACGAGTGGCACTGGACGCAGCACAATCCGTTCAAGGCGGTATACGATTCAAATCATCGAAGCGTCTATCTCATGCGCCAGCGGTTGCAACGCCATCCCTATCTCGCGCTCTTCGATGCCGCGGATACGAACACCTCCACGGATCAGCGCACCTCCTCCACCGTTCCACTTCAGGCACTGTATTGGGTGAACAATCCCTTCGTGCGCGAGGAGAGTGATCGGCTGGCGAGCCGGATTCTCTCCCAGACAGGCGATGAGCGCATGCGAATCGCCTTTGCCATTCGCCTAATATGGGCTCGTCCTGCGGCCGCCGAGGAATGCGATCGAGCGATCGTTTTTCTGAGGAAGTACCGCGAGCAGGCTGCATGCCTGGGCGCGAATGCCAAGAACGCCTCGCTTCAAGCGTGGGCCAGTTATGGGCGCGCCCTGCTCACTGCCAACGAATTTATCTACATCGATTGAGCACCGGGAACTGCATTCCGCGATTGAACCGACGCGACTTCCTTCGCGGCGCGATAGGCACCCTCGGAGTGTTACCGACGCTGGGTCGTGCCGCGCTGCTAGGAGACGCCCAAGTTCTCGCTCCACGACCCACACATTTTCCGCCAAAAGCGAAACAGCTCCTATTCGTCTTCCTGACCGGCGGGTTTTCACACATTGACACCTTCGATCCCAAGCCGCGGCTGCGAGAGCTCCAAGGCAAACCGATTCCCGGCGAGGATCCAATTCCGAACCTCAGCCCCGCAACTCGGGATGCCACTCTCGCGGAGCTTGAGAAAGTAATGCTCGATCAGGTGAACGAGCGCCACGCTGAGGAACGCGGCGGGGATTTGGAACTGCGAGCGAGAATACACAGCTTCCAGACAGCGCGGGGCATGATGCAAGAGGCTCCCGATGCGTTTAATTTGCGCAGTGAACATCCCGGCACGCTTGCAGCGTACGGGGTCACGCCCGGAGATCGAAAATCCTTCGGATGGCAATGTCTCACGGCGAGACGTCTGGTGGAACGTGGAGTTCGAGTGGTGGAACTGATCGACACCGGATCGGGAGACAACTGGGATTCCCATGGGGATATGCAAGCCCACCGACCGAAAGCCGACCGGGTTGACCAGGCTCTCACCGCGCTGATTCGCGATTTGAAATCACGGGGTCTTTTTGACGACACCCTGGTGGTGATCTGCACAGAATTCGGGCGCACGCCCTGGACGGATGCCAGCAATGGCAAGGGGCGGAATCATTTTGCCAAGGCTTTCAGCTGCCTGCTCGCGGGAGCGGGAGTTCGGGGCGGCACCGCATTCGGCGAGACCGATGAGTTTGGGGCCACTATCGTGCGCGATCCCGTGCATGTGCACGATTACCACGCCACCATCCTTCATCTGATGGGGCTGGATCACACGCGATTGACCTATCGTTATGCCGGTCGAGACTTCCGACTCACCGATGTCTCCGGCGAGGTGGTGAAGGGCGTGCTGTCGGGTTCCTGATATCCGTGAGGGTGTCTGAGGTGCCACGACCATGCGCTTGCGAGGATGTCGTGCAGATGAGCGAACTCGGGCTGCCAGCCCAGCTCGCGACGGATCTTAGCACTCGCAGCAACCAAAACTGCAGGATCACCGGCCCGACGGGACACAAATTCCGTGCAGATGTCCGAGCCGCTGATGCTCTTCGCTGCACTAATCACTTCCTTGACGCTGAAGCCTTCGCCGTTGCCCAGGTTGTAGCATTGGCTTCTCCCGTCAAGTGCGCGCAGCGCGAGGATGTGGGCCTGGGCCAGATCGGCGATGTGTATGTAGTCGCGAACGCAAGTGCCATCGCGAGTGGGATAGTCCGATCCAAACACGCTGATCTTCTCCCTCTGCCCCAGCGCCACTTGAAGCACCAATGGAATGAGATGAGTTTCGGGGTCGTGATGTTCTCCGCGTTCGGCTGTGGCACCGGCCGCGTTGAAGTAACGGAGGCAGGCGTACCGCATCCCCGCAGTGCGATCCAGCCAGTGGAGCATCCGCTCAAGGATGAATTTGGATTCGCCATACGGGCTCCCGGGGACAATCGGCTCGTTCTCCGCGATGGGAATCCGCTCCGGCCGGTCAAAAAGATTCGCCGTGGAGCTGAGGATAAATCGCCTCACACCATGTTCCACCGCGCTCTCCAACAGGTTGAGTCCGCAAACGATATTCTCTCCCAAATAGAGGAACGGCTTTTGCATGGATTCGCCCACAAGAGTGCGCGAGGCGAAGTGCAGGACGGCATCGGGCCGGTGAGCGCTGAGGAGCGCATCCACAGCCGCCCGGCTCGCCAGATCACCCCAGACAAACTCTGCTTCAGGATGCACGGCCTCTCGATGGCCCTGCGACAGATTATCGAACACCACCACTCGCTCTCCTGCTGCGATCAATTTCTCCACGGCAACGCTTCCGATGTATCCGGCACCGCCGGTCACGAGGATTTTCATAAATGGTAGACTCCCGAGGGGAATGGACGTCAGCAGCGCACCGAGGGGGTCGCTAGCCTTGGAAGGTCCCCGTTTTCGTCGGACTCAACCGCCGTTGAATGGCAAGCAGGCAGGCCTTGATCGTCATGCTCAGGCTTTGCTTCACGCCCTGCTGAAGTTTTCCTTGATAGAAAGCGGGGTGAACGCAATCCATGAACGCCACGCTGGGCAACGGAGCGATGTTTTTTGAGGTGATCGCCCTATAGGCATGACTGTCCTTGCGCACGTAGAGGAATGTGTTCTGTCGATACCAGACCTCCACTCGCTCATCCCCCCAGAACGAGGGACGGAAGATGTCAAAAGGGACATACTCAATGGCACCAAACTCTTTCGCCCAATACGTGTGAGGGCGTTCGTTGAGGTGGTTTGTGCCGCCTTGTCCCGTGAAAGCAGCGCTGAACAGGATCACGTCCGCCAAGCCCGCCAGGGATTTCACGAATACTGAAGCAGAGGAAGGTTGGAGATGCTCGGCAACTTCCAGCGACATGGCCAGATCGAACCTTGTCTCGTCCTGCTTGGGAATGGGCTCATTTAAATCGCAAGAGCGGAAGAGGATGGCATCATCGACCATGTTCTGCTGCGAATTCCAGCTCCCATCCAGTCCCACCAGCCGCGTCGCCCCCACTTCCATGAAGGCTTTGAGCCAGGTACCACGGCCACACCCAACATCCACTACCGTTGCGACGGGGAAAAAAGTCGCGAGATGATCGGCATAGATCCTGGCGCTCCGATAGGAACCCGACATCTGCTGTTCATAGAATTTAGTTCCGTAGATCGTCCTGCGAGCATTCATATTCGGGTCCTGTTTGACGGAAACAAGGGAAGTTTCAGGGGGTGGGGAGTGACGGTTCCTTGCGTTGCAATTAATCGTGCCTCACAAGCCGGCCGAACTGAGCTTGGACGAGCCCGACCGCCGCCTCGCGGGTCTCGGGGCCTTGAACAACGATTTCCAAAACCTGCTGACCGACGTGACGTTTGCCCACCATTACCGCTTGGAGTCGGCTGGCTTGGGATCCGTCCTCCAGCAGGGGCTCGTCTCGAATCGAAACCCTGTCTGCCCACAAACAATAGAAAACATGGAGCCATCGCGAGTTACTTTCAAAACTCTGGTGGCGAAAGGACATTGTGAGCCCATTTGCATCGAGACTGACCTGCCCGAAATCTTCGGCCAGCTTCGCCCCCGCGGCAGGGAAACAGACATCGGGCCTGTGGCCCTTGGCCAGCTGTGAAGAATTTCGTCCCGCATCCCATCGGAGAACGAAGGCACTCCACTGGTTTCCGTCCTCATCCTGCCAGGAGCCAGATTCGCTGTGGGAGCATCGGAGAATGGCCAGCGAGGTTTCAGGCACCGGCTCTGCCTTGAACGCTCGCTTGCCCGTTGGCCACACGACGGACCAACGCTGATTGGGAATCAAAGCGGCCTCGTGAATACGGTACCACAGCTCCGTGGTCAGAATCACCCCTCCAATCCACACCATTGCGGCGATCCCCACCCATCGAGGCGGCGCAGCCTCGGTGGCCGGCTTCTGAGATTCTGGATCGGTTCCATGCGCAGCCTTAGGTTTGAGGCACCAAGCCAGCCCGAACATCATGGCCAAAACACCGACCATCACGAACATACCCACCGTATCGTGCCAGTGGTCCATGGCTTTGAGACCTTGTTTAGCGGCGGTCCAAACCAGGAACGTGGTGCGTGCCATGTTGGCCAGGAGAACGAACATCACGGATCCACAGAGCAGCTTAAGGCGGCCCCGCCAGGAAAAGTGATTCTGCTCGCCGAGGAACAGGGAGATCATCAGAGCGGATTGAAGGGAGTTAACACCGCTGCAGGCCTCGTCGATCCCGACAATCCCCGCACCGACCTCGATGAGGTTGCCGCGCTGAACTGCAGGAATTCCCAGCCAGCTCACTCCCTCCGTGGTCAGTCCCGCCACAAAGCGCATCAGGCCTTGAATCACCGAAGTCTCCAGTCCCACGGGCCAGGGTATGGAGATGAGCAGGAACAAAACCGGAGGCGCAAAAAATCTTACCCAGAACCAACCTCCTAGCGCATAGAGAAAACACAGACTTAGGCCAACCATCTGCGCGCCTTGGATCCAGTAGATGAGCCGCCATTCTGGATTTGCCTCCAGAATAATTCGAAGTGGGAGCATCAGCAGGAGCAGTCCAATCGCGATCAGGAGTGCCCCTCTCCGGCTCGTGGGTCTCGCGGGAGCGGGGCGCAGGCCCCAGCGCCGGAACAACAGCGATACCGACAGAAGAGGCACCGCCCAGCCGAAGTTATATTGAGGATTGAGCTGCCATTCCCCTCGAAGAGCGTCAAAAAGAAGAAGCCAGCAGCCCGCCAAAGCGAAGCAGGGCAGAAACCATCCACCCCTCCAGACGCGGGAAAGAAAAACCCTCAACGGCGAAGAGGAGACCGGCTCCGCAGAGGTCGAGGACGGGCAAGCGAGAGCCGAGCTTTTTGATGGATGGGAGTTCACTGGAGTTGGATCGCCGGTTCACAGAACGGACTCGAGCGGGGGGTCCTGCGGGGCGGTTAAGGGGGCTGTGACGGGACTGGACGAAAGAGCCATTCCGCCGACCAGATGATCCAGATCGCGCTCAAATGATGCGAGGATTCGACTCAGCTCGAATTGCTGAGCATAGGAGCGACCCGCGACGCCAAGAAATAGGCGCTGCTCCGGATTGATCCTCAAACGATCCAGAGCCAATACCAATTGGTCAGGTGAGAGCGGAGGGACGACCACAGCGAAGCGCCCTTCACGAGATGCGAGCGTAAGCTCGCTCTCCTCATCTGCGACGACCACGATCGCTTTCCCCAAGGCAAGACCCTTGAGCAGCTTGCTCGGAAAGAACAAAGACCCAGAACCGGGCTGTTGAGTGACCAGATACACATCCGCATCGACCATCATCTCCAAGTATTGGTTCTCGGGTTGAAGTGGCAGGAAGATCACATTGCTCAAGCCCATTTCAACGGCCTTGAGTTCAAGAGCCTCGCGACGAGCCCCGTCGCCGCAAATCACAATCCGGATTTGATTCTTGAGAATTAATTTGGCGGCATCGAGAAGAATTTCCACCCCATGCTTGATTCCAAGATTCCCGGAATAGACAGCCAGCAACTCGCGCGACCCGAGGGCGAGTTGCTTGCGAAACTCTCCGGGATGCGGCAGTTGACTGAGGTCAGGAAGGGTCGTGCCATTTGGAAAAAGAATCAGCTTGGAAGTAGGAACACCCTTCTGTGCGAATGCCCTGAGCATTCCGGGACTGATCCCCGACACTCGGGCTGCCTTGCTGTAGGCGAGGCTCTCCAGAGCATACAAAACGCGCAGCAGCGGGCCGGTCTTGACCATGCCCATACTCGACGCAGCATCCGGCTGCAGGTCTTGGACGTGAAAGACAAAGGGCTTGCGCTTGACCAGGCTGATGACCCAAGCCGCAAATCCTAGCAGAAGCGGGGGTGAGATGACGACATAGGCATCGGGCTTGGGGAGCGCCAAAACAGTGAGCATCGACGTGACCACGAAACTCAGCTCATGAAGAATTCGGCGCAGCGTGGAAGGCTTTCTTGGAACATAGTGCCAGCATCTGCAAATCCGAACTCCATTGGAGAGCTCGCTTCCGAACCATTTGCCATAGTCCTCTTTTCGTTTTCGCCATTCGGGATAGTAGCTGAAGGCAGTCACCATCTGGACGTCGTGACCTTTGGTTCCGAGGAACTCACAGAGCGAGGTATTGTACGGCGCGATTCCCGTCACCTCCGGTGCGTAGTTGATGCCCCAGACAATGATTTTCATTCGGTTCACACTCTTCGGTGGGTGATCAGTTCCAGCGCTTCCGGAGAGGAACACAAGGGTTGCCGCCGCAGACCATTTCCTCAGGCTGGTTTTCGGTGACGATGGATCCGGCGCACACGACAGCTTCTCGACCAATCCTCACGCCAGGGGCGAGAAAAGCCTGTGCACCGATCCAGGCACCGTCCTCGACCGTAATGGACCTGTTGCGGTAGGGCATCGCAACCTGCTTGTAGTGGTGATTCCCCGTGCAGAGAAAAGCCCGCTGAGAAAGACAGCAATGGGATCCGATACTCACCGGCTCTAAATTAAGGATAGAGACTTCCTCTCCAATCCAAGTGAAGTCCCCAGCAGAGAGCTTCCATGGAAAGTGAATATTCACCCGCGGCTTGATGATCACCCCTTTCCCGATGCGCGCGCCGAACCCCCGGAGCAAACTCCGCTTCAGTGAGGAGGGAAAAGGCAGGGCCGTGAGGAAAAAGACGCATTTGAAAAGATACCAAACCGCTTCAAACCAATAGGGACGTCCTCGCTCCAATCCTTGATGGGGATCGAAGAGATCATTGCGGACCCGGGTGGCAGCGCTAGCAGGATTGAGCACAGGCAGAAACAAGATCGCGGATGATAGGGGCCCAAGAATAACGCGTCTCAACGAGTGTGCGGCCGTTGCGACCGCGCTGCAGCAACTCCAACTCCGACGCTTGCATCGCCAGCGTAAGAGCCTCCATCACCGAATCGGGTGTGGGCGCGCATTCCCATCCTGCGTCCGCCGTTGAGATGTCTGGGAAATTGCAGGCGTGAGTCGCAACGACAGGCACCCCGCAGGCCATCGCTTCAAGGATAGTCATTGGAAATCCCTCCGAATGAGAAGGCAGGACAAATAGCTCGGAGGAGTTAAGAAGGCTGAGCTTTGTTTCTCCACTCACGGGACCGGTAAAAACAATCTGCTCCTGCAAACCTAGCGAGCGTGCCATCTCTCGAACTCGAGCGAGATAGCCTTGCTCGTCTGGACCCGCGATCACCAGTTCCCAGCCACTCCGGAGTGAGCCGAGTTTAGCCCAGGCGGGAAGAAGGAGGTCCAGACCTTTCTTGGGATGAATACGACCCAGGAACAGAACACGTCGCCCTGTCTTTTCCAGGTGTTCCACCCAAGGCGTTCTAATCGGATTTTGCGCTGACTTCGCCAGCGGATATTCGTCTAAATCCAGACCGTTGGGTACGATCACAATCGGCCTCCGGATCCCGCAAGCGCGAATCTGATCCGCTTCTTTCCCAGTCAACGCGCGCCAAAGTCGAACTCGGCGAAAGTTCTCATCCTCAAATAGCCAGTGCACCAAACGCTTCTTCCACCTGGAGCGTTGAAGGATATAGGGCTCAAACATTCCATGGACGTGGTAGATCAAAGCCTTGCCCTGCTTTCGGGCTTGGCGGCCCAGGACGAAATTGGTTCCGACGTACAGACCGTGTCCATGGATCACATCGGCTTCGCGGACCAAGCGGGAGGCCTCCCATTGAAGGGCTGGAGCGTAATAGACGGCGTCAGGCTTGAGTCGCCGGAACTCGACGGTGTGATCGGCCAGACGTTGTGGGCTTCCGCCGTGCGTGGAGCACAGGACCGAAGACAGCCCTCTGGCGCGCATTTGACGATGCAACGCGACGCTGCTCGAGCCCAGGCCACCGCCATTGAGGGGTTCAAGCGATTGAGTGAAGTGGAGATGTCTCATGCACTCGGATGAAATCAAAGATGGGAGAACGCCGTGACTATCCGCTCTCGGTGCGTTCAGAGGATCTAGAAGCGGGGACTCTAGCTCGCAGCGACGTGAGCCGCTCGCAGCGCGTTGGCTGCAAAGTTCTGACAAGACAGCTTTTCAACGATGCGTCGACTCGCGGATCCCATGGCTTGCCGTTGCCTAGGTGCGCGGCTCATGAAAGCAAGGGTTCGGCTCAGCTCGAGGGGGGATCGCGGGTCGAATATGAATCCGTTTTTCTTAACTCGATGGCATAGGTTCAGCCGATGGAGCAGCCGCTGCGAGTCAGGTTCAGCCTCTGGAATGGAATCGCAAGGCTCCATTAAATCCTCCGCGCAACCCGCAGTCTCGCTCACGATCACCGGCAAGCCGCAAGCCATTGCTTCGTTCACCACCAAACCCCACTCCTCCCAAGAACTGGGCAGGATGAACGCGTCGGCAAGTCCGTAGAACACAGGGTTTTCATGGAGTTGTCTAAACCCACAGAAATGAACACCCGGAGGAACCTCACGCGTGGGTGAATCCAATGCTTCATGGGTTCCGATCGAGTGGTGGTAAATCGGCAAACGAAGA
>JAYTTC010000657.1:0-3835 GCA_043745255.1 Verrucomicrobiales bacterium | reverse complement strand
AGCAAGGGTTGGGTGTCGTTCGGGAGCCGAACGCGTCGGCTGGTCGTGAACACTCAACTCGTCTCGCTCGCCTCAGCCCCCGCTTCACTCGATGCACTCACCAACGCGCACTGGCGTGGGAAAATAGCGCTCGCGTATCCCATGTTTGGGTCCACCTCGACTCACTTCCAGGTTTTGCGACAACGCTGGGGAGAAGCTCGATGGCTGGGTTGGTGCAAAGCCATCCAAGCAAACCAACCCTATCTGGTGGACGGTAATTCGTTGGTCGTTCAGCTCGTGGGGCGAGGGCAGGCGGCGATCGGGCTGACGGACTCAGATGACATCGCCGCGGGCGCTCGAGAGGGTCTACCGATTCGCGCGCTCCCGCTCACCGAGGAAATGCTAGGGATTCCCAACACGCTCGGATTGGTCCGAGGACGCTCTCATCCGCGGTTAGCAGACCAACTGGTTGCCTACTTACAGAAGCCTTCGGTTCTGAAAAGACTCATTGATGCGAATGCTCTCGAGTCAGGAGATCTCCCTCTCATACCGGTAAAGCAGGCGATCCAATGGGATCGCCTGCTCGAAGAATTACCCCGAAGCACCGAAGCGTTGAGCTTGGTATTTCTGAGATAGGCCTAGCAAAATGTCGGACATTTTGCTGCATATTTTCCTTCGGAAAAAGGGACACGCTGCACTGATGATTTCCTTGAGGATGGGGGGAGGAATTGCGAACAGGGGAGATTGGCGGTTTTGGACTCGTCCGATTGAGTTCCCTCAAAATCCGGCTGCCGGATTTTGAATTCTAGCAGGCCGACATCCAGAAAATCCTGAAACCAATCGATACCACGGGGACCTGCACCCTGTGGAAAGATGTTGTGACTCCGACGGCCTGCTAGTTTCGCAGTCGGAAGAAGCGCTTCGTGCCACTCACCGTGTTGGTGTAGATACCGCTCGTAACCGGACCCGGGACATCCGTCCAGGGAATGGGATTCGTCTCAAGCTCCAGCGTCTGCTGGAGGGTGAAGCCACTTCCGGTCCAGGTAAGGCTGAATTTTCCATCCGCAGCGGAGCCGAACTTGAGGGTCGGGGCCGGCACCGAAAGCAACGTAAGCGTTGCCGGTTGACTGATCGCTGATCCGGCACCGTTCGACGCGGTCACCCGGTAATCACCGACGTTCGCCGCGCTGACGCTCGCGATGGAGTAGGACGATTGATTCGCCCCCGGGATCAGCGTTCCGTTCAGCGACCACGCGTAACTGAACGGAGCCGTGCCGCTGACTGAGACACTGAAGCTCGCAGGTTTGCCAGACTCCACAGAAACAGAAGCGGGATGCTGCGTGATCACCGGCGGGACCACCACCGTCAGAGTAGCCACTCCGCTGGTGGCAGAGCCGGCGCTGTTGGCGACTACGGCGCGATAGCTGCCCGCATCACCGGGCGTTGCGCTTGGAAGAGCGAAGGTCGAGGTGGTGACACCGGCGATGACAGTGCCATTAAAGTACCAGGAGTAACTGAGGGGTTTCTTCCCGGTGGCGGCCACCGTGAACGCGGCGGACTGACCCTGATTGACGGTCTTAGAGCTGGGGTCGGTGGTGATCGCGGGGGCTTCGGAGACGGTGTCCGTCCCAGGGCTGTATCGCAGGTCGGTTCCGAATACCACGTCCGGACTTCCCGCATTGTAGTTGTGCACTTCCACTGCCAGGACGTTGTCCCCTTTGACAAGTCCGGAGAGCGATTCCGACCCGACCGCAAAGACGCTGGGACAGCTAAAAACGGCGTCGCCGCAGAGATAGGACGTGGCTAGATCGGTATGGATAATAGTTGCTGGTGCATCGGGCATGCGCACGCGCTGAATCTCGGTTCCGTTCAGGTAGAAAACAGCGCCGTCATCAATGTAGTTCGAGAAGAGAAAGGAAACACCCGCAGTCGAGTTGGTGAAATTGAAATGCGTGCGGAAATAGTAGGTGATCGGAATGAGCGGTTTCGAAGTTCCAGCGCCGCTGTAGACCGGAAGCTGGGTGTTCCTTGGCGCGACATCCACGTTGTCTTCCACGTATAGAAGCCCAGGCCCCTGCCCCAACCACTTGGAGTCGTCGTATCCCCTGGCCGTCCACTTCACCGCATCAAGATTATTGGTTTCGTACTTCCAAACCTGGGTCAGCGGAAAGATAGGGGTGTAATCGATGCTGAAGCAGGATTCCAAGAGGTATTCCTGACCGTTCTCGTCCGTGGCATGGATACGGAAGTACACCGTTCTTCCAAATGTGAGTTCGCTCAAAGTCGCCGAATGATTGAGCGCCGGAGTGGATTCCACAACCGTTTGGCTTCCGTAGGACGCGGTCGCTCCATACTCAACGAAGCTCGTCGCGTTCGACAGGGTCGTCCAACTCAGCTTGGCTGACGTGGCAGCCTTGCTCGCTCGCACATTCCCAACGAAGCCTATGAGCGGTTTCGCAAAAACCCCAAAATGACTCCCTACGTAGCGCTCATGACCTTGTGCAAGCAAGTCGCTGGGACGGTTCAATCTCACGGCATTTCCCAAGCAATCCGACATCGCCATGGTCGTCGATCCACCTCCATCCATCATCACTGCGTTGTAGGCTCCAGCGCTCAAGAACCAAGCCGATACGTCCTCATCCTCGGCGCCATCGCTCCAGCCTGGTTGGCGCCCATCAATGACTAGCATGAAGAGATACTTTCCGTCCTCCGAAGCGCCCACTGCGGTGCGTGGTTGGTCGCCTCGGATTGGGGAAGTGTTGTTGTTGGCGAGGTTCACGCCATTGCTGATGAGCTCATACCGACCCGAGATGGCCGTGTAGATTCCTGCAGTGTTGGTCGGGGGATAGTTATTTCGAATGAAGAGAACTTGCTTGTTGGTTGTGAACAACACCGCCGAAGAGTCTTGGCTACTGTCCTGGGAGGAAACAGTGAATCCACGCGAGATGTGAAGGCCCTTGACGACTGCCGATAGCCCGGGAGAGGAAGGAATGACCGGGTCGTAGAAATTTGCGTTGATCGCCACTTGAATCTGATTGGCTTGCAGGAACGAACTCACGGACTGGCCGAGCGTCTCACGCACACGCGCCTGATAATTCGTAGCGGGCGGTGTGGTGAGGAGTTGCACATCGGGATCTGTCAGATCAACCCGAAGGATCTGAACCACCATCGTCTTGGTGTCGCCACCGGTAGGAGTCATTCGTCCCGTCGTCCGCTCGATCCCCTTAAAGATGGGAGTCCAATCGTCCAGCGTGGTGTCTGCCTTGGAAGCGATCGGGTTGACGATAACCACCAATAAACCGACGGTCATTACTAACCGGGCGATAAGGGATTCGAGCTTCTTCATACAACACATACAACTTGACTGAATTCTCGGGTAGCAACGCGATCGGCGATGGAGATTAATCCCCGCTGAACTTATACAAATAGCCGGGGATCGGATCCCTCGTGTAGGCCGCGTTGATGCCGTCATAGTAGATGGCGGTCAATGCAACATGCCCATCCACGAAACCCACAACGCTTTCAGCATCGTTATAAAACGGAGTGTTCTCGATCCCCGTGCGACTGGAATGCCAGGAAAGCGGCGCGTGCGCCGTCCATTCCATGGTCAGGAGCGTCTTAGCGGGATCTTGAATGGAGGAGAGGCTGCGACCCGCGATATTGGGAACCCCGGGAAGCGTGACTCCGTTGAACACATAACTTGTGTAGTTGAACTTGGAGCTCCGCCAGAAGGGTTGGGTCTGCTCGCTGTTCATCCCGTAACCGCGATCGCTCGGGCAGGCAAACACCCTGTCTGCAGAGGAGGACTCCCCGGTGAGTCCCAGATACCCCTTCACCTCTTCCTTATAGTACCACC
>JAYTTC010000656.1:0-3836 GCA_043745255.1 Verrucomicrobiales bacterium | reverse complement strand
CCCGCCGCCGCCACTTCGTCCACCGCCACCGCCGCCGCCGCTACCCCCACTTCCACTGCTGCCGCCTTCACTGCCAAACGCGGAACCTGCGACGCTTTCCAGACCTTGACGGAAGGTATTGGGATCGACCTTGAAGACGCGCGTGTGCAACGACTCGGACTCGCGGGATTTGAACGAGAAAATGATTGCGTAGTCCTCGACGGAATACTTGATAGGCCGATCGGCCACTTTGACAATCGCATCCAGAAGCTCAAAAATCGAAAGGTTCTTCAGAGGGGTCGGGATGTTCACCACAACATCTCCGAGGATGGGGGCCCCATCGGCAGCCGGAGCAGCTGGGATCGGCTGACCATTAGCGTCCAGTGTCGGAGCCTGAGTCGGCAGGTCCAAGTTCGGGGCCAGGAGCAGATTCACTCCGGTCTTGTCCGGGTCGCGCTTACTGGTTTCGGTGGTAAGCTCTTTGACCACCTCAGTCAGCGACTTGGACTCAAATCGGATTTCATCCACGTGGATGCGCTTCAGCTTGGAGAAGATGGCCTGACGTGCCCTGCTGGTATTGACCATGTTGGTCTGGGCGTAGGGGTTTGGCTGGGGCAGACTCGCGCGGGTGTTGGGGTCCATCCAAGCGCGGGTCACTTCCGAGAACCGATCCTGAGCCCAACCCTCTCGTTGCATCAACTCATTCTGATGGCGCTGCTCGCGGATGATATTGAGATAGTAGAAGGCACCCTGGTTACCGGGATCCGACGCAATGACAGACTTAAGCTTAGCTTCGGCATCATTGAGCTTGCCCGCTTCCACCAAAATCTTGGCATCTTGCACCTGAGTTCCCAGCTTCTGCTGAGCAGCCGTGATGTCGGAGAGGCTGGAGAGCACTTCCGGACTCGGGGTCCGACCGGCGAGCTGAGTCTTAACCTTCTCGATGTTTCTCTTGAACTCCTGAGCCTCTTTGTTGGCGGAATCGACAACCAAAACGCGGTCTACTTGCTTCTCGGCCTCGAGGAGATTCCCCCCCCGCTGGGCTTGCTGAGCGAGCTGAAGACGAGCGACAGCAAGACTTGAACTCGCCGCGGCGAGCTCGGACTCCACGCCGCTGTTGATGCCCTTGAGCAATTGCAGCGCCTCCTCGGACAGGCGCGCTGCTTCGGCATTCTTGCCCGCCTTCAAGGCGTCCTGCGCCCTCGCTAGCTTGGCGCGTACATCCACCTTTGAAGCTTGACGCCGGATGCTCTCCTTTGTCGCCTCGTCGATCGCCGTTCCAGCCGATTGCCCAAAGCTTGGCTGGCTAATCACCAACCACACGGCCGTAACACCAAGGAAGGATCTAAACGTGCTGAACATGTGCTTTCCGGTCTTCAGTTATAAAAACAAAAGCACCACATTTAAGGGGTGCGTTTGAGTCTGGTTTTCTTTTCGTTTAAGCGGTTTGAGATTACAACCTCGTTCTCGGTGATTTCAACGATTTTGTACTCTTCCCCACCAAAACTTATGACTGCGTCACGTCGCAGCCCCTTGAATTGCCGATTCTCAGGCGGATACGTGAGATCCGCCAGGTATGCGTCCGCTCGGACGAATGCCTTATCCTTCGAGATGGTTATCCGTTCCTTGGTCTCGGTGATCTCGAACACCAATTGGTCAGGAGTTTCCTTCGCCCCCTTCACTTCGCGCAGCCAGAGTTGATTCGGGTTCTTCGCAGTGCCGCCTGGGATGCGAATTTTGTCTTCGACAGGCATGGTGAAGGAACGAGCCTTGCGGAACTCGGGTCGATCAGCAGCCTCGGCCAGAAACTCGACCACGTAACCATCAGGACTCGAGCCTACGAATCGAACCACCGTGTTGAGAGCCTTAAGAACATCGATCTTGAGGGCGTCCGGGCCCACCGATTTCCCAGAGCGATCGACGATGATGCGACCATCTTGGGCACGAACCCACTTCACGGCGGTGAAGACTTTGTGGGGAAGACTGAGCTGGACCCCCGGCGGGTTCTTGGCGAAAGCGAGAGCCGCCCGGTAGGGCGTCAGATCGAGGGGTGGAGGAGCCTTCACCTTCTTTTTCTCGTAAGTACCCGTGATCTGACTGGCCTCCTCCTGCACCTTGCCGGTCAAATAATAGAGAAATCCCACCGCAACCCCGAGACCGAGCACCACCAGAACGAGAAGAACTTTCTCGTAATGGAGCTTGCCGAGTTCGAGAAACTTTTTGAGTTTGTCCATGGCGACGTCTTGGTTGGGCTACTTTACTTGTTGGAGGCCCCCGGTTTGCTGAGCTCCAACATCACAGCGACGCGGAATGATTTTTCATCCGCCAATGTCTCCAAACGACGGCCGGCGGCCTGGGTAGCGGATTGTCCAGGTGCCGCTCGCCCTCCCTGAACCGGCGCAGCTCGCGCAAAGGGCACGGCCGGGGAGGGAGTCGAAGCAATCGCTGGAGCTATGGAACCGGGCTTGGCCGGAACACCTGGGAGCACGCTCAGGAGACGGACGCTGAGTCCGTAAGGAGATTTCTGCACATTCTCCAGGACCGAAGCAAGCGACTCGCTGAAGGACTGGAAGGTGACGAGGTAGTAGCTGGTAATGTCTCCGGTCAACTCGTTGGTGCGTCCGGGAAGCGTGTGGTAATCGGACGACCCCGCGGCATCAATATCGGTGCGGCATACGGCGACACGGCGGATATTATCCAGCGAGGAAACCTCCGAGCGAAAGAGAATGGAGCAAATGACTTTTAACTCGGCGAGCTGCTCTGCCAGCAGAGTGACGCTTCCCTCAGGGAAGCTGACCAGCGGTTTGATCGCGCTGAAAGTGAAATCGCGTTGCGCCACTGCAATCCGGGCGTGCTCGGCATCTTTGTTCAGCTCGGCAAGACTATTGTCCAGCAGGGTTTTGAATCCGGAAGGAGAGATGCGCGCATCAAACTCTACCCGAATCTTGGTCTTCGCTGCCTCGCCGAGGAAGGATTTGAGATCTGCCTCCTGCTGGCGAAGGACCGCTATATTCGTCGCGCTGGGAAAAACATCTTTGGCGTCGAAAATCTTTTTCAGATTTGCGTCCGTCTCCTCGACCTTCTTCTGGATCTCAGAGCTCTCCTCCCACTTCGAGTAGAGGTAGAAACACCCGTAGCCAAAAAGACCCAAAACCGCTAGCAGGGAGAGGGAGAAGAGTAGATTGCGCTTGAACCAGATCATAGTGATTACAGGTCCACTGGCTTGGCCAGCTTCAGGGTGAGCTCAAAGGTGAAAAAGAACGCTCCGTTGGTTCCACGCTCCTCGACCTCGAGCCGTCCAGACAAAGCCGTGTTGGTGGTAAAAAACTCGGATCGTGTCGCCAGTTTCTGGGCCAGAGCCGATGCGAGTTCGAAGTTAGCGGACGGTTTCACCGTCTGGTTTAGGTTTACTCCCCGGCAGCTCAAGAGCACCGAACCGACCTGTGCGGAACCGCCCGCGTCTCCACCTTTCGCGCGTCCGCCCCGACGACCTCCACCCCGGGCCGGAGCGGTAGACCCATCGGCCTGAGCCGCAGCCAGCTCTTCAGCGGACTGCGACACGGTCCCCTCCAGCTGAAAGGATTCGGAGGTGACGGGGGCGAACTGATCAATCCAGAGACCCGCTTGAGCATTGGGAAACTGGAGAATCTCGCCGGCTCTCTCCTCGGTTTCGCGAAAGGCTGTCCTCAGCTCACCGATCAGTCGGGACCAATAAAAGCGCTGATCCAGCCAAGCGAGATGTGAGTCCGCCTGGCTTTGGACTTTGCGCACCGACTCCTCCGCACGCTGTAACTGAGCTTTGAGTTTCTCCATCGGAGCCAGCTTGGCTTGCAGATTCTCGAGGGTATCCGCTTTTT
>JAYTTC010000655.1:0-3837 GCA_043745255.1 Verrucomicrobiales bacterium | reverse complement strand
AAGCGCAAGATGCTCTCCATGCTACAGGAGAACCAGGATCTGTCCCGCCAGCTGTCTGCCGCGCGCGAGGCGCAGGTGGCCGCGGGTCGCCCGACGGTCAAGGACGATTCATCAGGTCGATTGCAGGAGGCCCAAGCCTTGCTGCGAAAAGCGGAGGACTCCAACCGCGAGCTGCAGAAACGAGCGGGAGCTCTAGAGAAGGAGCTCGCCCTCGCCAAGTCCGCACTCAAGAGCCCTGCGGTCGTCAGTGCTCCCGACCCGGGGCGCGCGCCCTTGCAAAGGAACGATCGGATGGAGCAGGAACTCGCGAGCGCGAAAGAGGCGACACGTCGCTTGGAGGTGGAGAACCGCGATTTGGAAAAGCGCCTCGCCCTGGCCCAACAAGCGGGCAGCATCAAGCGCAGTGTGACTACAAAATCCGGCGTTCCGCCCTCGAAGAACATTGAGCGAGAGGTGGCATCTCTTCGGTCTCGACTGGAAGCACTCGAGGCCAAGGCGGTCCCCTACACCGAGGCTGAGCTCTCACTGTTCGGTCGACTGGAAGCCAATCTCGCCTCCGCGCCTTCGAGCGATTCCAATCGCAGCGCGGTGGCAGCTCCCGCCGTGGAGCCGCCGGCCGAGGCCAACACCTTGGTGACCGATGCCCGGAAGGACTTCGATGCAGGACGATTTACCGAGGCTGAAAGAAAATTCCAGCAGGCAGTGAAACTGGACGAGAGCAACGTTTACACGCTGGCACATCTCGCCGCGGCTCAGTTCGAGCTCCAAAAATTTGGGGATGCGGAAAAGACCGCCCAAAGAGCCCTGGTGGTGGATCCCCAGGACGCGGCGTGTCTGTATATGCTCGGGCTAGTGAGGCTCAGGCAGGATCGCGTTGATGATGCGGTGGACGCTTTCAGTCGATCCGCTCAAGTCAATCCTCAGAATTCGATCACTCAGAACTCGCTTGGCGTCGCCCTCAGCCAGAAAGGGCTTCGCGAGCCTGCCGAGACCGCTTTTCGAAAAGCCCTCCAGCTGCGTCCTGATTACGGGGATGCCCACTACAATCTCGCGGTCGAATACGTCCTCCAACAGCCACCCTCCTTCAAGCTGGCGCAATGGCATTACCAAAAAGCGCTCGTGAATGGACACGTGAAAAACTCCGAGCTGGAGACGCGACTCGAAGCAGCCGCCAAGAACGCCGCCAACCCAGGAGGTCAATGAAACAACAACTGTTCGAGTTTTCCGTACGCACTCAGGGCCGCGGATTCCATGAAATTTCCGATGAAGTCCAAGGGCTGATTTCCGACGCGGGCATCAGCCTTGGACTCGCAACCCTGCACCTGCAGCACACCTCCGCATCTCTCTTGATCCAGGAGAACGCCGACGCGGAAGTGAGGCTGGATTTTGAGCGTTTCTTCCAACGGCTCGTTCCTGATGGAGACAGCCTGTTCCACCACACGGCGGAAGGTGCTGACGATATGCCCGCCCATGTGCGGACGGCGCTGACCACGGTGAATCTCTCGATTCCCATCCGAAGCGGGCGGCTTTGTCTGGGAACCTGGCAAGGAATCTATATTTGGGAACACCGAAAGACACCGCACACGCGACAGGTGATCGTCCATCTGCTGGGCGAGTAATGGGTTCCGCGCAGGCCAGCGCCGCTTGCGACAAGGGCGAGAAACTCCTCGCAAGCGGGGGAGCGAGTTACTATGTCTTGGGCGATCGGCACTAATCTGGCACGAAAACAATTCATTCCATGAACTCTATCTCCCTCGCTCTGGCGACATTTCGCCCCCTCTCACGACTTTTCCTTCTGACCGCGCTCTTCGCCTTCCTGCTCTCCTCCGAGGCACAGGCGCTCGACTCGGCAAGTCCGGCAACTCGCCCCTTGCCCGCAGCCCCCGCTCACGTCTCGTCCGCACCCAGAACCACCGGTGTTGCCAAGCCGACTAAGCGCCGAGTGCACAAGAAGAAGACCCGTCGGCCTGCTCCTCCAAAAAAAGAGCCTCTCTCAAAAATCGCCGGAGTTGAGGTGCAGAGATAGGGGTCTCAAGGCAGTGGCTCGACCGCTCTTTCCATGAGTCAGCGCGGGAGCCGGACGGGCATTTCGGCGATGCAGAAAGACATGACCGCCAGAGCGCCGACACATTGGTTTAACTCTGCGGCGTTGAGCTTGTCCACTGTGTCAGCCTCACTGTGGTGAAACCAAAAGTAACGGCTTCGATCCACCACCAGGTCCATCGATGGCACTCCTTCCTGCAGCAGCTCCATCACGTCCATCCCTCCGTTTCCAAGGGTGATCTTGGAAGCATGGAGCGGCTCGAGGAAACCGGCGATGACCTTGATATAGCCCATAGCGCGATCGCTGCCCGTGAAAGCAAATCCTTCTGGAGCAAACACACCGCGATCCGACTCCATCGCGAGCACGTGATCCGCCAACTCGGCGGAATGCAGTTTACGATACGCCTTGGCTCCCCAGATTCCGTTCTCTTCACCCGTCCAGAGGACTACACGCAGCGTCCTTCTAGGCTGTAGCTTCAACCGATGGATCAGCCGGACCGCCTCCCAGGCTGCGATGCATCCTCCGGCATCATCCATCGCACCTTGGCCGACATCCCATGAATCGATATGCGCGCTGAGGAGGACAATCTCTTTCGGGCTCTCACGTCCTGGCAGGTCGGCCACCACATTGCGGGAGACAGCATCCGCCATTTTATTTGAGCTCATCCGAAGCTGCAGCCTGAGTGTTTGCCCGCGATCCTGCATGCGCTGAAGCAAGGCGGCGTCTTCCAGGGTGATCGCGGCATGTGGGATCGGCGGCACCGTTGGATCGTATTGCATCATCCCGGTGTGGGGTGTTTTCATCGAGAACGGACCGACCGAGCGGATCAGGCTGGCGACCGCTCCCACGCGAGACGCCTCGACTGCCCCACGAGTGCGAATCGCCACCGTGGTTCCGTATTCGGTGAACGGTAGATTGAAGACAACGATCTTCCCCTTGGCCTCCGTCGCGCGCTGCTTCAACTCCGAAAAATCCCGAACGACCAACACACCCGCAATGATCCCTTCCGGAGGAGTTGCAACGCTGCCTCCCACCCCCAGGATCTTGATCGGCTGGGAGCGTGGCTCAAGCAACTCAGCGGATTCCTGGCCGCGAACCCAATGGGGCACTGTCACAGCTTCTCCGTGGACATTTGAAAACCCATCCTTCTTGAGCTGATCGAGCACCCAATCAATGGCGGATTCCAGATTGGTGGAGCCCGTAGGACGTGGACCGTGAAGATCGCAAAGGTCACCCAAACGTTGAAAGGAAGCGTCCCCTCCCGCCTGGGCAGTCTTCAGAATTGAGGCGGTGATGGGTTGGAGCGAAAGGAGCGTGGCGTCCGAGTCGGCTGCAGGGGCCTCCGAAGGGCAACACAGGACAAAACCAGCGAGAACACTCCAACAGAAAACGGTTCGCATCCGTGCGTGATACCAGCATCGATGCACGATTGGCAATGGATTGGACGAGGATTGGACGAGGATCCAGTAGTTCTCATTTTAGATTTTGGATTTGCGATTTTAGATCGAAAGACAGGGAATGCGGATGGTTCTAGGTCGCAGTTTGCGACTCCTCAGATCAAAATGAAAATTCCCGATGGACAAAGGCCCATTCCATCCCAGAAATGGCCATCGGCCTCGGAATTCGGAGGGCCAAAGGCCCGGCCCATCCCAGCCTTGGGCAACGCCCAAGGAGCAGGGTCCATCGACACGCTAGAGGGCTGAAGGCCCGATCCATCGGCGCGGGTGATAGAGCGGGCCTTCAGCCCTCAGGGTGTTTTTGCGGCGTTGTCCTGGGGCGTTGCCCACAGGCTG
>JAYTTC010000654.1:0-3843 GCA_043745255.1 Verrucomicrobiales bacterium | reverse complement strand
TCGCCTTCAAGGAGGGCGCGGAAGGGACGCCCATCCTGGCCGAGGTGCGGAAAGCCGAAGGTCAGAAATGCGAGCGCTGCTGGCATTGGGAAACGGATGTGGGAGCGCAGGCTGAACATCCCATGCTCTGCGGTCGCTGCGTCGAAGCGGTGAAGTCGTTCGTTGTGTAACGAGCCTCCCCAGCACCGAATAAAAAAGGAAAGAGCCAATAGCATTAACTATTGGCTCTCTGGTGACGATGTCGTAAACGCCTTCACCAAGACGCTCAGAAGGGCAGTGAGGCCAACTATTTCGGCGCTGTCCGAACCCCACTGCGAGCAAGACATCTCTGCCAACCCTAAACAGACAGCGGTACTACATCTCAATAGATGGCCTCACTGCTGAATTGTTCAATTCGAATTTTTTAAAATGTTTCATACCGGAAGAAATTTCCGGTTCTCCAACTTAAGTTAATTCTTATCTCTAACTCCTGAATAGCTGAGCATTCAGAGTGTGGAGGGAAACTCAATCGGACTTTTCAGAGCTGGCCAATCTTGCCTGGTCGCAATCCCTCCATCCTCTCCTTCAGCCAATTCTGTAGCGTACGCCCTATCCGCGCATCTCCGCCTCGATCGTCCGACACGGACGACGCTACAGAAGCCGGACTGGAGTTTTGTGCCCATCCCCGTCGGATCGTTCGTTAAGGACGACGGAACAGAAGCCGGGTTGCAGTTCTGTAGTGTGGGCCGTATCGGCCCATCCCCGCTCCCTCCTCAAGGACACCATCAGTGCATAGGCTCTTTTTTCTGAAGGAAAATATCTGACAGCCCTTCGCGGCGATTCCTAAGGGATAGCTCAGCATAGTCGACCTCCCTAGCTGAACTTACGTCCGGTGGGGAAAAATCCGACGGCCTCTCCAGAAACAAGAGTTCCAGCCTATTGAATGCCAAGAGTCGGCTTGTCTCCCCGGCACGCAGTGCCCTTTAGCAGCAAACACCGTCGGCGCGATCCCACAATGTTTCCGCACTTCACAACGGCCGTGCCATCGCGTCGGCGGTGTTTGCTGCTAGGGGATCTGTGATGGCAGAAGCGATGAGTCGATTCGGATATCTGAGAAGATTCGCAGGCTCGGACGTTGGAGTCGGACTTGGCCGAGCGGCGTACGGCCGGAGAGAAGCGACTCGCTGAGCGCTGTCGCCTTCCCTGTGCCGGAGGCGAGCACCCAGACCTCGGTCGCGGCCTGGAGCAGCCGATAGGTCATGGTGACCCGATTTGGGGGAGGTTTGGTGGCAACTACGGAACGGAAGAGGGGCGCGGCGTTCTGACGCTCAAAGTCATCGCCTGGAAACAATGACGCCACGTGGCCGTCCTCGCCCATCCCCAGCAGAACGAGATCCAGAGCGGGGGTCTTGTGGGAGTCGAATCCGAAGAGAGTGGTGAGCTCTTTTTCTGCCCGAGCGGCGGCTTCGTGGGGATGAAGCTCCCCAGGGATGCGATGGATACGGGTGGCTGGAATCTGGAGGGGATCGAAGAGAAGTTGTTTCGCCGTGGCGTAGTTGCTCTCGGGATCGGCGACCGACACGCAGCGCTCATCCGCCCAAAAAAAATGCACCGAGCTAAGAGATGTTTTTTTTTCCCGCACCTGTTGGACAACCTGGGTGAAGAAGTGTTTTGCGATCCGTCCTCCCGAGAGCGCCAGAGTGTAGATGGGTTTCTCTTCACCGTGGGCCCTGAGGTGCTGCAGCCAATCGGCGGCGGCGGCTTGGGCCAATTCTATGTCCCCGGGAAATTGGGAAAGGTCAACGTGATGCATGTAAAGCGGACTACTAGGTCTGAGGCTGAGGGTTGCGCCAAGAGCGTCCGTGTTGACTCAAAAGTTCGTCGGCAGCCGTGGGGCCCCAGGTCCCGGCAGGATAAAACTCGCGATCGGTCAGCGGGTTCTCGTCCCAGGCGGTGCGAATGGGATCAACGATGCCCCAGGCGGTTTCCACTTCATCGCGACGGATGAACAGAGTCGCGTCCCCAGCGATGGCCTCCAAGAGCAGGCGTTCGTAGGCCTCTGGGGTGTAGGCTCCGAACTCAGTGTCGTAGCTGAAGTGCATTCGAACCGGGCGAATCTGGATGGCGTTTCCGGGGACCTTCCCGTTGAATCGAAGGGTGATGCCTTCGTTGGGTTGAAGTCGTAGAGTGATCGAGTTGGCGTCGAGCTTGGGGCCGCACTGTGCGGCGAAGAGAACATTCGGTGTGGGGCGAAACTGCACCCGAACTTCGCTCGCGCTAAGGGGTAGATATTTTCCAGTTCGCAGAAAGAAAGGCACGCCCGCCCATCGCCAGTTATCAATCATCAGCCGCATGGCGACGAAGGTCTCGGTGTTCGAGTTCGGGCTGATCTTGGGTTCCTGCCGATAGGCCGGGCAGATCTGATCGCCAATCTTCCCGGCGGTGTACTGGCCCCGAACCACGTTCGCCGACACCTGGTCCGTCTGCATGCGGCGGACGGCGCTGAGCAGCTTCACCTTCTCATCGCGGATGGCTTCCCCCCCGAGCGACACCGGCGGTTCCATGGCGACCAGCGAGAGGACCTGAAGAAGGTGATTCTGAAGCATATCTCGCAACGCGCCGGCCTCCTCGTAATAGCCGCCGCGCGCTCCGACCCCCAGCTTCTCGCTGACGGTGATCTGGATGTGATCCACCGACTGCCGGTTCCAGAGTTGCTCAAAAATCGCGTTGGAAAACCGAAACATCAATATGTTCTGAACCGTTTCTTTTCCGAGATAGTGATCGATCCGGTAGATCTGCCGTTCCTGTGCGAACTGAGTGAGCTCGCCGTTCAGCTTCTGAGCAGATTGGAGATCGTGCCCGAATGGCTTTTCCACAACCACTCGTTGCCAGCTGTCCGCTGGGGGTTGGCGCATCAGCAGCTTTGCGCCGTTAAGCTGTTCCACCACCTCGGCAAATTGGCTGGGCGAGATGGAGAGATAGAAAAGAAGCCTCCGGCGGAGCCGCACGTCGGGAAAGGCTTCCAAGAGTTGGGTGAGGCGAGCATAGGCCGCGGGGTCAGTGAGATCACCCTGGCAGTACACCACATTGGCGGCGAACTCTTCCCAGGCCGCGTTGTCTACCTGCTTGGTCCTGGAGAACTGTTGAAGAGCCGATTTTAGTTCCTCCCGCCAGCTTTCGCTCGATTTCTCGCGTCGTGCGAAACCTATGATTCGGAACGGGGAGGGCAACTGTTTCTCAACGAACAGATGATAGAGGGCGGGAATGAGCTTCCTTGCGGTGAGATCGCCGCTGGCCCCGAAAATCACTATCGAGCAGGGGTCGACCACCTTGCTTCTCAGGTCCAGCCGACACGTCAACACTTCATCGAGTTCGTCCATGAAGTGCGACAGTGGATGACAACTCTGACAATTTCAACCTGTTACTCCCGTTCTCGATCTGCCGCAGTCACCGGGAATTAGTGGGCAACCGAATGGATTCCCGATACGCTGCGGCCGCTTTTAAAAATGGGATCACTGATATGAGGAAAACACAGGTTTCACGTTGGGCGGCAGGCATGGTGTTGATTTTTTCTCTGGTGAGTCGCGGGGCTGCGACTTCTCCGGAGGGAAGCGACAAGCCCTGGCTGATTCCACCGCACATCTTGGAGTTCACCGGTCCTCTCATGCAGCTCTTTGGCACCAACACCGGCTTTGGTGCAAAAGTGATTATCGCCTCCGCGGAGGCTCCTCGATCGGTGAAGCCTGCGGCGGGGGTACTTCTCTTTCGCGAGGGCAGCACGATTTTTGAGCCGGACTCCGCACCCGTCCGCGGCCCCAAGACCCGGTCGAAGAAGGAGCGTGATGGGGATTTTGGCTTGCTGGT
>JAYTTC010000653.1:0-3845 GCA_043745255.1 Verrucomicrobiales bacterium | reverse complement strand
GCGTCGAGCTCTGCCTGGGTCCCCGCTTCATCAATATCGACCCCGACACCCTTTGCGCTTTTCGTCGCAACAACGTGGCCTTGATCAACGAGAGCTTTATTTTGGTTTTAGCAGGCCGACGCCCAGAAAACCCTGGAACCAAACATTAGCCCTGGCGGCCACCCTGGGGAACGACATTCTAAATCCGACGGCCTGCTAGGCGAAAGCCTGAATGGGTAGCGGCGTCTCCGTGAGAGCGCCGCCCACTTCAGCCGCCGCGATGATCGGACAGCAGCTGTTCCACAACAGGGATGGGGACTTTAACCCGTCTTGGCGGATTGGACAGGACCGAGAGGTCATCCACAGATGGGCTGCAGGATTTTCACAGATGGGGACCAGGCCAAGACACGATTCCCTGCCCCCTCCCTGTCTTCTCCCTCATCTGTGTAAATCTGTGTCATCTGTGGATGAACCTCCCCTCCCCATCCCCGTCCCATCTCCTCGAATCTGCGAGACTCCGTTCTCCCCCTCTTTTAATCACACCGTCTGATTTTCGGGACAATCGTTGGCGCTCGGACGGGTCCTGTGCTAGGTTTTTCCGGCTGTTCATGACTATCTCTCTTTCATACCTTCGCGGCTTCGCCGGGGTCGTTGGTCTGTGCTCGCTGGCTTTGCTTCCTTCTTCGCTCCTGGCCGCTGATTTGGTGCAGCACTCAGGCGTTTGGCACTACCGGAAGGGAACGAATGCCCCGCCTGCGGATTGGAAGACCTCCTCCGACGCGTCTCTGGACGGTTCGTGGCTCTTGGGTGCGGGGGGCATCGGATACGGGGACGGGGACGACGTGACGGCTTTGTCCGACATGCAGGGACGCTATACAAGCGTGTATCTGCGCACCGCGTTTACCAGCGACGGGAGCGTCGCAAACCTAAGTTCACTCTTTCTCAAAGCAGACTGGGATGATGGCTTCGTCGCTTGGCTGGACGGGAAGGAAATCGCTCGACGGAACGCGCCTGGTGTCGTGGGAACTGAACCGCTCTTTACGGGCGTGGCGACCGGTGGACGTGAGGCGTCGGCGGGAGGCGGTGCCCCGGCGGAATTGATCGATTTAGGAGTGGTTGGCGCGCGTTTATCTGCCGGATCGCATGTTTTGGCTATTCAGGGATTGAACGAGCAGATCAATAGCAGCGATCTCTCCCTGATCTTTGATCTCTCTACCGGTTCTGCCCCGCCGCTTGGGACGACGGTCGGAGGGTATATCAACAAGGACACGACCTGGCGACTGTCCTCCAGTCCCTATCTGGTGGTCAACAATCTCACCATTCAACCGGGGGTGAGTTTTACCATCGAGCCCGGTGTTGATGTGATGTTCCTTCAGGGACGCAGCATAGAGTCTTATGGCAAGTTTACCGCAGAGGGGACGCCCACTCATCACATCCGGTTCCGCCCGGCACCCGGCGTCGTCAGTTGGACCCAATTCACCTTTCGCGACAACCTGGAGCCCGTCCATCTGTCGTATTGTGACATTGAGGATGCGAATGGCATCGGGATCGTTTCGGCCGCGAACGCGGTACTGCACATGGATCACGTGGAATTCTTCCGTCCCCTGGACTTGATGCTAGGTGTTCGGAACACCGCTGTACTGGTTCAGAATTGCCGGTTTCCTTCGGTGCCCGGAAGCGAGCTGATAGGGTTTTTTGGCATGCCAACCAATGGCTACGCTCGCTTCGAGAAAAACATCTTCGGAACCCCGGGCATTCCCGCGACAAGCGGCTATAACGATGACATCGATCTCACCGGGGGAAATCGTCCTGGGCCGATTGCCGAGTTCTACGACAATATCTTTACCTCCGGAGTGGATGACGCGCTAGACCTGGACGGCACAGATGCCCATATCGAGGGGAATGTCTTCCTGAACATCCGACAGGACGAGATCCGTCCTAGCACCTCGAATTCCATCAGCACCGGATCTGAGCCGGATTTTAATTCCAATCTGGTGATCGTGCGAAACATTTTTTACAACTGTGAGCACATGGCTCTGCTGAAGGAAAACGCCACGGCCCTCATGCAGAACAATACCGTCGTCCATTTGGTGTCGAATCCGCTGGCAGGCGCGGGTCAGGTCGCTTCGGTGGTGAACTTCAGCGAGACGAATCGGGGAACGATTCCGGGTGATTCAGCAGTGTGCGAGGGTAATATTTTCTGGGACATCGAGGGGAACGATTTTTTTGATCACCGGCCCCCGGCCGCGCTGCTTTCGGCCACCTATTCCTTCTTCCCGGGGAGCCAGTTTCCCGGAGTCGGCAATATCACGGGTGACCCGCTCTTCGTCAGCCCGACCGGAGTCGACTTTTTGAATTACGCTACCAACCTCGCTTTGCGGCCCACATCTCCCTGTCGCGGCGCTGGACCGAACGGGATCGACATGGGGGCGATGGTTGCCGGCGGTGCCACTCTTTCAGGAGCTCCGTCTGGCACGACCTCGCTGACGAGCGCCACGCTGAAGGTCGCGGGTCCGGGGATTTTTGCCTACCGATGGCGTCTTAACGGAGGTGCCTGGAGCGATGAAGTGGCGCTCACCACCAATCACTTCTTCACTCCCGGCATGTTCGATCACGCGCGCCCGATCACTTTGACCAATCTTGCGGATGGCAGTTATGGGGTTCAGGTCATCGGGAAAAACTCCGCGGGCACGTGGCAGAGCACAAACACCCCGACCGCATCCGCGACTTGGACGGTCCAGTCCAGCTCGACCCAGACCTTGCGTTTCGATTCGATCGTCCGCACATCGAAAGGCGTGTTGATGTCGTTTCGCGCGGAGGCGGGCGCGACCTATAGCGTCCTGGCCACCGACTCGCTCTCGCCTGCCGAGTGGGTAAGGCTTAGTAACGTGTCGGCTCCTGCCACTCCCACCCAGACCAGCGTGCTTGACCCCGCTTCCGAATCACATCAGAGGTTTTACCGCTTAGTCAGTCCTAGCAGGCTGTCGGACTGAGAACCTCTTTCTGCGAGGTAACGGCCTTGGTGACATCGTCCGGTATGGACGGCACGCATTATCTGTAGTGTGGGCCGTATCGGCCCATCCCTGCCGGATCACACGGACAACGCCACGGAAGCGAGACCTCGCGTGAGGGGACACGGACCGCAGTTCTGTAGGGTGGGTTTGTAGCTCGTTTTCGCGGCCAAAATCTTCGGTGCGGTTTTCCTCCAGTTCCGAGTTGCCTCTTGAGGCAGCGCTCACTCTTAATGTCGGAAGGATCACCAACATCAATGTCTCCCTTCAATCGAGTTGAGAACGCCCCCCGCTGTTAATGGACTCTGCGATGAACACTCTGGTTCGCGACCTTAAAACCCATCCGCTCGTTGCCGGGAGTCTGCTGGCCGCGGTGATGGGGGATCCCGCCAGTCGCCGACTTCATCCCCTGGACGCGCTTGCCCTCGCTCCCTTCAATAAGCAGAACACCCTGGATATCCTGTCCGAGTTTCAAAACCTGGGCGTGATCGAGGCCTCGCGTGCGGAGCGTCTGCTGGCTGTGGATGGAAGCTATGTAACGAATTACCGGAATCTGATCAAACGCCTCCCCGAGGTTGCTGAGGTGACGGGATGTGACCCGCAGCAGCTCGAGAAACTTGCCCGCGCGTTGTTTAGCGCCAAGCTTCTCTCGGAGTACTTGGAGATTCTCACACCGCCTGAGCTCTCCTACGAGAAGACTCCAAAAGGAACTGTCGACCTGCTGGAGGAGTTGTTCGACACCTTCCGACGGATTGTCGGCGGAGCCTGGTCGGTCTTCTTTCCGCGCACTGAGTTCGGACTTTTGACCGACGCTTCCGCGCACTTCTGGGTGAGCTGTCTCTACAATGGGAAACC
>JAYTTC010000652.1:0-3846 GCA_043745255.1 Verrucomicrobiales bacterium | reverse complement strand
TGATTTCTCGACGAGCGCCGGAACGATCGTCGTACGTCCCGGAATTCAGACCGATCAAATCATCAACAATTTTGTCAGCACACTTTCGCGAAGTGATCCGAAGAATTGCAACTGGGTGGGAGGCGCCACGCGTTGGATCACCAACATTGTGGTGGAGAAGAAGGGAGTGCTCGTCATCGATACTCGGGAAAGCAGCGTGCCTACCTTGACGGGATTGTTTACCTATGTTTCGGCACGGGCGCATTTGGTGTCCTGCTCCAGCGAGGGCGTGATTCTATATACCAATGAGGTCGATGGAGGAGTTTACGATCTCATGGCAGATAGCGTGCAAGGGCAAGGAGGCATCATCTCGCTCAAGATGAGTTTGATCCAGCTTCCGAAGTTAAACTCAACCGGCGCTCAGGAAGAATCCCTCTACGCTGGCCAGGCACTCACTCTGGACGCAGGGGTGGTCAATGATCCTGTCCCCCCTCCCACTTACCAATGGTTTCTAAACCAAACCAATCTGATTGCGAATGCCACCGGACGGACGCTCTCGCTAGAAAGATTTCAACCCTCCGACGCCGGGCTTTACACGGTTCGAGTTCGAACAGTCCTTGGAGATCTGACCCATCGTGTGGCGTCCTTGAGTCTCAAATATCCTGCGACATGGTCATTGCAGCCGACATTCCCAACCGCCTTCGGCTCTCGCCGCGATGCCGTTTGGGCGCGGAATTCTTCCGAAGCCTATCTGTTGGAAAACGCCGTGCAACCTGGAGATCCGAGTCAGGAGGAAGCAGGAATCTATCGTTCGGCCGGTCAGGATTGGGAACTGATTTCGAAGATGCCTGGATACCAGGGCAAAATAATTCATGGCTCGGGAACATCGGACCTAGTGGTTCTGCTAAATCGCGCGGATGGCGTCGTGCCTGCGAGCGTACTCCTGGAGTCTTCCGATCGAGGATCCACTTGGACGACCCATGCGATTCCATCCTTCTCCCCAGAGCGATCGGCGAAGACGGTGTCGGGAATTACGACTCGCCTGCAGGTGCTGCTGGAAGATGGAACGATCCTTCTCCGGAAGGATGGAAACTGGTCAACGTTGTTATCGGGCGGCGGACCTCCGTTGACTGACCTTATCCTGGTAGATGATCAACACGGATTCGCTGTAAGCCGCCAAGCCCTCTGGAAGTGGGACGGATTGCGCTGGCGAGAAGCCACAGCCGCCCCAGTTGGTTTTTTGTGCGAGAAGCTTTTGGCATTTGCTGAAGGAGATCAGTTTAATGCACTGGTTCTCGGCCGCGATACCGCGAATGGAAAAGCACGAATCTGGCAGGCGGTTTCCCCTACCCTCGCACCCGCCGCCACGACCCCAAACCCGATCGAGAGCACTCTGCCCAGCGAGGAGATCACCGAAAGCGTGGGGCTCAGCGGAACTACCCAAAGTGACCTCTATCTGCTCGCACGCCAGGCGGGTGAAGCGGGCGAGAGGGCGACGAGCAAGATCTATCACTTTGATGGAAGGACATGGACTAGGGTCTCAGAACTGGGATCTCTGCCGACGGCCTCTGCCATCGGCAGCTCGGGCAGGGACGATGTGTGGATCCCGCTCGTCGATGGTCGCCTGGCGCGTCGCCAAACCCTTTTCCCGTCCTCCGGTCCTAGCGTGACAATCAAGCTGATCGAATCACCCATTGTCCTGGGCGCGACCGCCACATTCAGCAGCGAGGTGACCGGCACCGGTCCCTTCTCCTATCAATGGCAGCAGGGCTCGAGCGACCTGGTCGGTGCCACCCTCTCGGAGCTGCTGATTTACCCGGTGAGTCAGAACTCAGTTGGTACTTACCGAGTGAAGGTGACCTCGGCTTCTGGAACCGCTGATGCCCAAGCGGATCTGACCCAGGTCAAATCGCCTCCGACTTTGCTTCTCCAGCCTCAAGCCATCAGTGCGTACGCCGGGAGCGCAGCCGAGTTTGTCATTGAGGTCATGGGAGAGGGGCCTCTGGTGTATCAATGGTTCTCATCCACCGGCCCCGTCAAGGCCGAGAACAGGCCTGTCCTGAGTCTGGAGGGCCTTCGAAGCGAGGATTCCGGGCCCTATTGGGCGGAGGTCTCCAACCTCTATGGAAAAGTGGCCAGCGATCGAGCGCTGCTGAGCGTGCTCCCTGGATTGCATCTCTCGGCAACCTCGATCCTGACACCTCACCAGTTCACCGGTGCGGCTGACAGACCCTTCGTGATCGAAAAAAGCTCCGATCTGCTGGATTGGACTCCTTGGTTCACAAACCAGGTCCTGCGCTTCGCTGCTCCATTCGAAGTCCTGGATGCCGACGCGGCGAGCTCGCCTTATCGTTTCTACCGAGTCAGGGAATGGTAGGAGCGACCCAAGGCATTATGATCCTCGATAAGCGGCCGCCCATGTCCCCGCACTTTTCTTCGACGTACAGGAACTGAAATCGAGCGTTGCCGGCTTTCGGACGGACGTGTCTACTCTTCGAACCGACAGCGACAACTTTATGGAAATACGCAAAACCATCGCCGGCAAATCCCATGAACTGCTGGTATCCGGGCGAATTGACGGAGCGGGTGCCAATCAACTCGAGTTGGAAGTTCTCGAAACCATCCGCACCGGAGCCGACCCGATTTATCTAAATCTTTCGCAGACAACTTTCCTTTGCTCGGCGGGCATTCGGGTGTTGTTGCAGTATTGGCGCCAGATGAAAAACACCCAGCGCACCTTCCTGGTAACCCGCCCCGCGCCAGAAATCGAATCCATACTTGCGACCACAGGCTTCAAAGATCTCATCGTCGAGAAGATTTAAGGGCTGCCTCCTGGCCGTTGAATGATTTTCCTTGGATGTGATCCTGCAAAACCGGCCAGAGGAAAAGCAGCGAATCCTGCCGCTGCTGGAGGGCCTTGCCCGACAGCATCGCCTGGCTCCGCAGGTCCTGCACGCCGCCGATCTGGCCCTGGAGGAGCACGTGACGAATGTGATGAGTTATGCCTACGAAGACACCGCGCCGCACGAAATCCGGATTCGTCTAAGCGTGGAAGATCAGGGCTTGCTGATCGAGATTGAGGACGATGGGCGGCCTTACGATCCACTCGCCCATCCGCCGGTGGACGTCTCCCTACCCCTCGAAGAAAAGCCCGTGGGCGGCCTGGGCATTCATCTGATCCGGAGCCTCATGGACGAGGTCAGCTACCGACGAGAGTCGGGAAAGAATATCTTTTCCATGCGGAAGCGAGCGATATGAGGCGTGCGGAGCGGTTTGGGCGATCTTCGTATTTCTGAAAGCAAGGATGTGAACTTATCTGCGCCCTCGCATGATCACACTCCCATCGGCATGCGCCTCGCTGCCGTGAACGAGGCAACGCAATATGACCGTCTGTGGCGTCGTTTTGCTCTCATCGATCCCTGGCGTGAGATATTCATAGCTGACAGTGTCCGCGCCCACCTCTTCCCACTTCAGCTCCGTGGAGCGGGCTGAGTCCCCGGGGCAGATCAATACCTTGGTCACGGTGAGTTCGTCCTGGATGCTCTTGAGGTCTGGAGGAAACATGTCCTTGTGGTCATTCGAATAAATGCGCAGACCGAGGGCGATCTGTTTCATATTATTCACGCATTGAATCGATTGAGCGCGCTGTTTTGAATTGGCGAGCGCTGGAAGGAGAAGTCCCGCCATGACAGCAACGGGCACGATTAACAGGAAGAACCCAGAGATCACCAGCCCCGCGATTGCGATTCCTTCGCCCTTCAGTTCCGTGCGGTTCTTTCGGATTTGAGAAAGAGCCACGGCACCGCAAATAACTCCTGCCAATCCACCCAATCCAAGAGTGGGCAAGGCGAGGATTCCAAAAACCAG
>JAYTTC010000651.1:0-14502 GCA_043745255.1 Verrucomicrobiales bacterium | reverse complement strand
GGTTGATCGCTCCGCAGCCGTATCCGATCAGCAAGGAGAAGTGATGCACTTCGCGGGGCTCACCTGACTCCAGAACCAGTCCAACGCGGGTCCGAGAGCCCTCGCGAATCAGATGATGGTGGAGGCCGGAAACCGCCAATAGCGACGGAATGGGGGCCAACTCCTTGTTGATGCCCCGGTCGGAGAGAATCAGGATGTTTACCCCGTTCTGGATCGCCTGCGACGCTGCGACGCAGAGATCCTCCATTGCCTTGGCCAATGCCGACTCTCCCCCTTTGACAGGAAATAGAATCGGCAGAGTGATGGACTTGAACCCGGGCTGATCGATGTGACGGAGCTTTTCCAACTCTTCGTTGGTGAGCACCGGAGCTTTGAGCTCGATGAGGTGACAGCTCTCTGCCACCGGTTTCAAGAGGTTCTGCTCAGTGCCGAGCGTGGTTTCCACTGCGGTGATGATTTCCTCACGGATACAGTCAATCGGGGGATTGGTCACCTGGGCGAACAGCTGCTTGAAGTAGCTGAAGAGGGACTGAGGGCGATCCGAAAGTACCGCCAGGGGTGTGTCGGTTCCCATCGAGCCGATGGCTTCCACGCCATCTCGCGCCATCGGGGCCATGATGATCCGAAGGTCCTCGAAGGTGTAACCGAAGGCTTGCTGCCGCTTCAGCACCGTCTCGTGGCTGACGGCGGTTTTGAAGGGCGCGTCCGCGATGTCCGCCAGCTTGAGCAGATGCTGATCGAGCCACTGGCGATACGGAGCCTGGGTGACGATCGACTCCTTGAGTTCATCGTCGGAGATGATCCGGCCTTGCTCGGTATCGATCAGGAACATGCGACCCGGCTGCAGGCGCCCTTTGGTAAGGATCCGCTCCGGCGCGATATCCAGAACGCCCACTTCAGAAGCCATCACCACCAAATCGTCTTTGGTGACGTAGTAGCGCGAAGGACGCAGACCATTTCGGTCAAGGCATGCCCCGATGCGAGTGCCATCTGTAAAGGCGACCGAGGCCGGACCATCCCACGGTTCCATGAGGCAACTATGATATTCGTAGAAAGCCTTTTTATCCGGGCTCATGCTCTCGTGATTCGACCACGGCTCCGGAATCATCATCATCATCGCGTGCGCTAGCGGCCGACCGCCGAGCACCAGCAGCTCGAGGCAGTTGTCGAACATCGCAGAATCACTGCCATCGGTATTAATGATGGGTAGTATTTTCTGAACGTCGTCACCGAAAAGCTCGCTGGCCAGCAACGACTGACGCGCGCGCATCCAGTTGATATTGCCGCGCAGGGTGTTGATCTCGCCGTTGTGGGCGATGAACCGATACGGATGACTTCGCCCCCAGCTGGGGAAAGTATTGGTGCTAAATCGGGAGTGAACCAGCGCCAGCGCGGAAACCATCAGAGGATCGCGCAGCTCGGGAAAGAAGAGATCGACCTGCACCGGCATCAGCATGCCTTTGTAGACCATCGTTCGATAGGAGAGGCTGCAGACATAGAACCACTCGCCACCCGCGGGCCGGTTCTCAGAATATCGGATGGCGTTCTCGGCACATTTGCGGATCACATAAAGCTTCCTCTCGAAAGCCAGCGGATCGTTCAGCGAGGTGCTGCGCCCGATGAATACCTGGCGCACGACCTGGATCAATCGCCAGAAAGCTGGCAACGGACGCCGAAGCGAGGTGCTGCGCCCGATGAATACCTGGCGCACGACCGGCTGCGAAGCGCGGGCGCTCTCGCCTAGGGAGGAGTTGTTGGTCGGAACCGTCCGCCACCCAAGCAAGGTCTGCCCGCACTCCTTCACGATTTTTTCGAAAGCCGCCTCGCAGTGAGCGCGATCGCCCGCATCCGGAGGGAGAAAGAGCATCCCGACGCCGTAGTGCCCGGTCTCAGGAAGAGCGATCCCGGCGTCCGCAGCCGCTTTCTTGAGGAACGCGTGCGGGGTCTGAATCAAGATGCCGGCCCCGTCGCCGGTGTTTGCCTCGCACCCGCAGGCGCCACGGTGATCCAGATTCACCAGGATCTGCAGACCCTGACGGATGATCTCATGGGATTTGAGACCTTTGACGTTGGCGACGAAACCGACCCCGCAGGCGTCGTGTTCAAACTGAGGATCGTACAGGCCCTGCTTAAGGGGCAACCCAGTCAGTCGGTCTAGATTCATATTCAGTCGATCTATCGGTCGTTGCACGGGCTTCGTTTCCACTATCACATTCTCTAGCCTGCTGGTTCAGCTAGGCTTCTAATCCACTTAAATCCAACAATTTTTTACAACCCCTAGCACCCTGCGCAAGTGTTGATTACGAAAAACTGAGAGAAGGGAGGTCGGAGGGCAAGATTTCGGGACAACAAACTCCACGAATTCGTGAAAGTGTCGCAGTTTCTCAGGTTGACCCTTTCCAAACCTCTCCTAGGGTAGTCGTATGCACCCTCTCACGAGCCGCCCGGGACGGATCGCCCTACTCTGCCTGGCCGTCATAACTCTCAGTTCCTCCACCCTTGGAGCCGCCGAAGGTGTCCAGATTTCACAAACTCCGGACAAACTCCGGATTGAAGTAAACGGGGAACACTTCACCGATTACTGCTTCAGCGGCGCTCCTCACGTTTACTTTTATCCGCTGATCGGGCCGGGCGGAGTCGCCATGACGCGGGATTTTCCCATGAAAAAAACCGAGGGTGAGGACCAGGACCACAAACATCATCGCTCTCTTTGGTTCGCTCACGGTGACGTGAACGGCGTCGACTTTTGGTCCGAGGAAGAGCGGGCCGGAAGTATTCGGCACGTGAAGTTTCTAGAAATCCAATCTGGAAAGTTTGCCGGATGGATTCGATCCAGCAACCAGTGGGTCAATACCGATGGCGGTGTGGTCTGCACCGATCAGCAGGTGTTTCGCGTCTATGCCCGGCCCGGCAATGAGCGCGTGTTTGATTTTGAGATTACTTTGTTCGCCGGCAAACGAGATCTGCTGCTAGGCGACACCAAGGAGGGCACTATGGCGGTGCGATTGAACGAAGCGCTGCGACTCAAGCCGAACAAGTTTAGCCAAGACAAACCGGTCGGCACGATTCTCCAGAGTACCGGGGAAAAGGACGACGCCACCTGGGGCAAACAAGCCGACTGGTGCGACTACCACGGGCTGATCAACGGAAAGCGGGTCGGTATCGCCATCTTCGATCATCCGCACAATCCCCGGCACCCCACACACTGGCATGTCCGTGACTACGGACTCTTCGCGGCAAACCCGTTCGGTCTGCATGAGTTTGAAAAGAAACCGAAGGGGACGGGGAACCTGGTTGTCCCGGCGGGACGCAGTATCAGCTTTCGGTATCGATTCTATATCCATGAGGGCGACAGCGCCGCCGCCAAGGTCGCGGATCGCTACCTGGAATATGCGAAATCCAATCCCGTGGAATTCTAAATCTTGAATGGTCTCCCCTGCTCCATCCGTCCATCTCTTCACTCTCATTCTATGAACTCAATGAATCGTCGTTCCTTTGTGCGCAAATCTGCGTTAGGCGTCGCTGCTTTCAGTGCGTCGGCTCGGAGTTGGTCGCAGGTGAAAAGCGCCAATGAAGATGTCCGCCTGGCCGTGATCGGATTCGGCGGACGCGGAAAGGATCATTTATCCGGGTTGAGCAAGGTCCCCGGAGTTCGCATCACCGGTCTCTGCGATGTCGATGAGAATACGCTCCGTGCGGAGGCCGAGAAACGTCCCGGCGTGGAGACACACACCGATTTCCGCCGACTCCTCGAGAGTAAGAATATCGATGCCGTGAGCATCGCCACTCCAAACCACTGGCATTCGCTGGCCGCCATCTGGGCAATCCAAGCCGGCAAGGATGTCTACCTCGAGAAACCGGTGTCGCACAATGTGTGGGAGGGACGCAAGGTGGTGGAATCCGCCCGCAAATATCAGAAAATAGTGCAAACCGGAACGCAGAGTCGCTCCAGCTTTGCCATCCGACAGGCCGTCGAGTGGGTGCAAAAGGGGAACCTCGGAAAGATCTTGGTCGCGCGGGGGCTTTGCTACAAACCCCGTCGGAGCATCGGCAAGGTCAGCGGTCCTCAGCCCATCCCTGCGGGCGTGGACTATGATCTCTGGTGCGGACCTGCGCTGAAACTTCCGCTCATGCGCGCGCGATTGCACTACGACTGGCATTGGGATTTCAACACCGGCAACGGGGATCTTGGAAACCAGGGCATCCACCAGATGGACATCTCTCGCTGGTTCCTCGGGGAGCAGGAGCTCGCCCCTCAGGTGATCAGCATCGGCGGACGCCTGGGCTACGTTGACGACGGCAACACTCCCAACACTCAGGTGGTCTGGCATGGTTATGCAAAGGCTCCGCTCATTTTTGAAGTGCGAGGCCTGCCCCAAGGAAAGCAGTTCCAGACCGACAAGGACTGGAATGGGAACATGGACAAGTATCGCAACGGAAGCGTTGCCGTCATCATCCAGTGCGAGGGCGGCCATGTGCTGGTCCCGAACTACTCAAGCGCCACCGCATTCGATACTGAAGGAAAGCAGATCCAGAAGTGGGACGGTGCCGAAGATCACTATGCGAACTTTTTGAAGGCGGTTCGGAGTCGGAATCACCAGGATCTCAACGCCGATATCCTCGAGGGACATCTCTCGAGCGCTTTGTGCCATACCGGAAATATTTCCTATCGAATTGGAAAAAGAACCGCGCCCGAGGAGATTCAGGAACACATCCGCTCAGACAAGGATCTTCCGGAAGCGTATCAACGGATGACCGAGCATCTGGCGGCGAACGGTGTGTTCGTGGCCAAAGATCAACTCACTCAGGGTGTCATGCTCCAGATGGACCCAAAGACGGAGCGTTTTCGCGACCATCGTGCGGCCAATGAATTGCTCACCCGGCCATATCGGAAGTCCTTCGTGGTGCCGGCCAAGGTGTAGTCGAAGGACGAGCTGGGTTGATTTCTGTTTTGGAGGATGATTCATCTCCCAAGCGGGCCCGTCTTTTGTGCGTCTCTTGCGCCTTTTTGCGGCTAAACCTGGCCCTGCCCGTTTCCGATCCGGGGAGGGGATTTTTATCCACAGATGTCGCAGATGTTCTCAGATCGGGTCGGAGTAAAAAGATCTTATCTCCCCCTTTTTCTTTCAGTGATCTGTGCGCATCTGTGTCCTCTGTGGATAAAACTCAGGCGTTTTCCACGCGGTTTTGAATGTCTTCTTCGCCCTGCCCCATCGGTCCCATCTGCGTTTTTCGGCCGGATGCTTCGGTCGCTCTTTTCTGGGTTGCTGAAGTTGGCGACGCCCTCACGAGACGCCGCTACCCATTCAGGCTTTCGCCAAGGATTCACAGCTCAGCCACCTTTAATTGCACCCCGGACGTAGCCTATGAAATATGCGAGCTAGCGCTGGTTGAATCTAGTTCCTACTGTTTCGTGCATGCCGAGAAAGTTTTGGTTGGTGAAGCAAGAACCCGAAGCCTACTCGTGGGCGACCTTCCTCAAGGATGGCAGGACGGCGTGGACCGGGGTCCGCAATTTTCAGGCGCGCAACAATCTTCGCGCCATGCAACGAAACGACTGGGTGCTTTACTACCACAGCGTCACCGACAAGCAGGTCGTGGGCGTGGCGCGAGTGGACCGCGAGCACTATTCCGATCCCACCGCCAGCGAGGGAGACTGGTCGGTCGTCGATCTGGTTCCGGTCAAGGCCCTCTCCACGCCGGTCACCTTGGACACCATCAAGTCGGACAAGACACTCCAGTCCATGCCATTGGTCCGCCAATCGCGGCTCTCGGTGACGCCCCTCACCCCAGATCAGTTCAACCGGATCGTCTCTTTAAGCCAAACCAAACTGTGACTTCTCTGCTGAAACCTTTTCCCTTTGCGTTTGAGGCCGTCATTTTCGACATGGACGGCGTTATCGTGAATAGCGAACCGCTCCATGAAGACGCGTTTCTGGAGACCTTTCATGAGCTGGGCTATGCGGACAGCCACGGAATCGTGTTCGAGGAGTTCCTGGGTCGATCCGACCGCGCGGTATGGGACGCATTCATTGCCAAACATCGTCCTGCACAAACTCGGGAAGAACTCACCGACTTGAAGGAAGGCCGTTTGGTGCAGGTGCTCCGCGCCACCGAACCCATTTTTCCAAGCGTTCCTCAACTGATCGAGAGGCTCTCGGAACGATATCCGCTGGCAGTGGCCTCGGGCTCTGTCCATCGAGTGATTGCGGAGGTGCTGACGCTGCAAAATCTAAGACGATTCTTCGGCCCAGTGGTCAGCGCCCAGGACGTCGCGCGAGGAAAACCGGCTCCCGATATTTTTCTTCGTGCCGCAGAACTTCTCCAGACAAGCCCGGAAGTCTGCTGCGTGATCGAGGACACCACCGCCGGTGTCGAAGCCGCTCTGGCAGCCGGCATGCATGTTATCGCGATTACCAATACCTATCCTGCCGAGAAACTCCATCGAGCCCATCGCGTGGTGCAGTCCTATTCCGAGATCGAGCACCTTCTGCTGCCCGCCATCTGAATCCAATGAAATCCAACGCCTCCGTGCTGTCTCGGTTCCTGGCCTGTGTCGTCGCACTCGCCGCGACACTAGACGATTGGCGTGCCCGAGCGGATTGGCCGCAGTTTCTTGGCCCTACACGCGACGGCGTGTACCTCGGCACTCCCCTCGCGTCGACATGGCCCAAGGAGGGCCCTCGAAAAGAATGGTCAAGAGAAGTCGGTGCCGGATTCAGTGGACCTGTCGTCGTGGGCGGACAGGTTCTCCTGTTCTATCGCACTGGCGAGGAGGAGATTTTGGAGGCGTTCGACAGCCACAACGGCACCCCACTTTGGAAGACATCCACCGACACCCATTACGTGGACGATTTTGGGTTCGACGAGGGTCCGCGAGCCACGCCGGCGGTTGCAGAAGGTCGCGTCTTCACCTTCGGCGCGGAGGGTCGCGCGACCGGATACGACCTGAAAACCGGCACGAAACTTTGGTCGATCGATTGCAAACGTTCCCTGGGCGCGCGCAAAGGATTTTTCGGACTCGCCCCCTCGCCCATCGTTGAAGGGAATGGGGTGATCTTCCAGCCCGGCGGCGAGGACGGCGCTGGAATTGTCGCGCTCGACGCCCTCTCCGGTGACCTGCGTTGGAAGGCCGGCAATGATGAAGCAAGCTATGCCTCTCCCGTGATCGCCGAGTTCGGGGGAAAACGCCGTCTGCTCGCATTGAGCCGCGATGCCCTGCTCTCGCTCGATCCCGCGACAGGACGCTCGATCTTCCGCTATCCATGGAAACCGCCCATGAACGCGTCCGTCAGCGCCGCGACGCCGCTCGTCCTCGGAGACGAAGTTTTTCTATCCGCCAGTTACGGAACCGGAGCGATACTGCTGAAGTATTCCGATTCCGGTCCCACTCCCGTATGGGAGCAGAAAGATGCGCTTGCCAACCACTACGCTACGAGTGTCTATCGTGACGGAAATCTCTATGGGTTCGATGGGCGCCAGGAACAGGGTTGTAATCTGCGATGCGTGGATGCGAAGTCGGGCAAGGTGCGATGGAATGAAAGTCGGTTCGGAGGCGGAACGCTCCTGATCGCGGGAACCGAGTTGATCATCCTCACGGACAAAGGAGAACTCGTCCGCGCGCCGATTTCAGCAGAGCATTTCAAACCGACGACTCGGGCGCAGATCATGCCATTCCTCGCGCGAGCCCATCCCGCACTCTCAGACGGACGACTTTATGCTCGCAGCAAGGACAAGCTTTTCTGTTTCGATCTCTCGCCCGTGAAGCCCTGAGCGACCCACCGATACCCTCACCCAAAGGAAGCCGCTGTGCGCGGATCGATTCTCACTGCCCATTCCCTTTTAACTCCGGGTGCGATTCAAAGTGGGTGAGATCTGGATCCTTGGAGAAAGCCTGAATGGGTCGTTGCGTGAGAGGGCCGCCCACTCCAGCGGCCGCGATGACCCGACAGCAGCAGGTTCTCGGAACATGTGCTCTCTCCCATCCGTGCCATCAGCGTTAAAGGCTCCTTCCGGAATCGGAAGCGGGCAGGGCTGGGTTTAGCCGCGAAAAGGCGCAAAAGGCGCAAAAGACGCAAAAAAGACCGGAGCTCTAAACTCTGCCTGCACTGTTTCAAAGCAGGGCTGTAGTTCTGTAGCGTGGGCCGTATCGGCCCATCCCCGGCCGGATCGTCCGATACGGACGACACTACAGAAGATGGAAATCGTGCGAGGGCACGCTAGCTGCAGTTCTGTAGCGTGGGCCGTATCGGCCCATCCCCGGCCGGAATCGTCCGATACGGACGACACTACAGAAGATGGAAATCGTGCGAGGGCACGCCAGCTGTAGTTCTGTAGCGTGGGCCGACACGCAGTAACGCTACAGAAGACAACCAACGCCACCACGGGAAAACCGCAGGGACAGGGATTAGCCGCGAAAAGGCGCAGAAATCGCAAAAAAGACGGAACCGTTTGAGACGGGACTCATCCTCCAAAACGGGAACCAACCTAGCCCGGCCTTCTTATTTGCAGTCCCTCTGCCCTCCTATCCTCATCAGAATTGTGTGACAAAGCCCCATTCAGACCTCCGCCATGGCGGGGGTGAAGATCTCACGTTGGGCAAAGGAGCTGGTCCTTCCAGAGGGCGAACATGAGTATCGGTTGGTGGTCGATGGCGTATGGCATGAGGATCCTCATTGTCCCGATTCCGCTCCCAATCCTTTCGGAAGTCACAACTCGCTGTTGCGCGTGCCCTGATGGCGCGCTGCGGTGCCTATTTCTGCCAGTACTTCATGACCGCCTCGGTGCGAGTGTGGACTCCAAGTTTGCCGAAGATCCGCTTGAGGTGGGTGTGTACGGTGAGCGGACTGATGCGAAGGATCTTCGCGACTTCCTTGTCCGGCTGACCGCTCCGCAGGCAGTGCATGATCTCCCGCTCTCTCGGCGTCAGGACCACGCCCTCCATGGACTTGGGCCGGTCGGGCGAAGCGAGAAAAAGATCGGCGAAGTGATGAAGTAGATCGCTCCGCAGCTCGCGCAGATCGCTTCCGCCTCGCAGCGCGATCGAGCGCAGGGGTGAGAGGGCTTCCGCCGGGGAGCGGCGACGGAGTAGATACCCTTCTTCCACTCCAGTCATCGAGACGAAGATGTCGTCGCTCTCCGCATAGATTCCATAGTCGAATGCCGCGAGTCGCGGGTGTCGCTGCTGCAATCGTTCGAGCAGATCTCCCTCAGTCACCTCTCTGGCTCCGCGATTGAACAGCAGGAGATCGCAGTCGCTTTTTGGCAGTCGCAGGAGTGCTTCGCGCTCGGAAGCGCAGCTCAGCACGCAGCGGAAACCCAGTGTTTGGTTTATCCAGTTTTCGAGCGCGCGTCGCACCGGCTTCTGAGTCTCCACAATTGCGGTGCGAATCCATCCCGCAGGTTCGGCTGTCGAAGGGATCGCGGTGATGGACTGGTTTTCCGGGAGCGTGAACAAGGTGGTGTAAGTGCAGGCGGACGGACGGTGCAGCCAGAAAATGGCGAGGGTGAACTCTTGGGGGTGAGCCGCCAAGGTCCTCGACCAGCCTGCGCGTTTGAGCTCTCGGTGGATTTCGCGGGCGCGGGCTGCGGCCAATTTTGGATCAGAGCCGCCCAACGGGAAATAGGCTGCGACCCGATCTCGGTCCAATCGAATCGAGAATTCGCCGGTGAACTCAGTACGCGCGAACTGGCCGTGTCGACGGCGGACTAGCTGCTGCTGCCAGCGGTCCTGAGGTGGGGGGGCAGTCCGCGTGGCCCGGGTGGACGGGGAGGCGGAGGAAGGCTGGCGTGGCAATCGCGACACCGGTTCATTCCGGATCCCGCTTCAAGGAGTGTCAAGTCGAGCCTGAGATATCACGGGAGCCCCCATCTCCTGTAGCGTCGTCCTCCCCAGATGTCGCTACACATCCTAGGGCTCATCCCCTAGGATGCCGCCGCGCTCAGCCTGTTTTATGAGGAAAACGAAAATTATCGCCACCCTTGGGCCGGTCACCGAGTCCCCTGAAATGCTCGGCCGTCTACTGGACGCGGGAATGGATGTGGCTCGGCTCAATATGTCGCATGCGACTCATGATTGGGTGAGGCGAGTGGTGAAGGATCTACGCGCTGCGGCCGCCGCGAGACAGCGACCTCTGTCCATCCTTCTCGACACCCAGGGTCCTGCCATTCGCACCGGCGAACTCCCCACCACGCTTGATCTTCAGCCGGGACAGAAATTCACCCTCACCGTGCGAGGAGAGAAGAGTGAAGAGCAGCACTCGGTCGATGTGAACTACGAGGAGTTCGTCAACGATATCAGCATCGGCGACGTGGTGCTGCTGGACAATGGCGAGATCCACATGAAGGTGTTGGCCAAGTTCGCCAACAAGGTGGAGTGCGAGGTGCTCACTCCCGGGAAGTTGGGCAGTCGACGACATATCAATCTTCCAGGAGTGAAGGTCAGCCTGCCCGCGTTGACTGCCAAAGATCTGGCGGATGTCAAACTGGGCCTCGAGATGGGGGTGGATTACATCGCCCTCTCGTTTGTGCGGGAGGCACGCGATATCCAGCAGCTGCGGGGAATCACCGAGCAGGCGGCGCATCGTCCGTTGATCATTGCGAAGATCGAGGATCAGCAAGCCGTGGCGAATTTGGACTCCATCGTTGCCGTGGCTGACGGCGTCATGGTGGCTCGGGGCGACTTAGGAATCGAGTGCCCTTATGAAGACCTGCCGCTGATCCAGCGGCGCATCGTTAAGACCTGCTTGCGGGTTGGCAAGCCAGTGATTGTGGCGACCCACATGCTCGAGAGCATGATCGAGAGCCCGATGCCGACGCGCGCGGAGATTTCGGATGTGGCGAATGCCGTGTTTGAGCAAGCCGACGCGATCATGCTTTCGGGCGAGACCACGGTGGGAAAATATCCTGTGAAGTGTGTGGAGGTTTTTGACCGAATTGCCCGTCGCATCGAGCGAAGCGGAGCTCCCACGACGCCTGCGCGCGCTGATCTTTCCACCCCTCGACAGAAGCTGGTGAAGAGCGCGATCGTTCTGACGGAGGATCTCGAGGCTGAGGCGATTCTCGTGTTCACCCTCCGCGGCAATATGGCGCGGCACACCGCCTCGTTCCGTCCCTTCCATGCGCGCATTTTCGCGGTGTGTGAGAGTGTGAACGTGGCGCAATCCCTTGCGTTGATCTGGGGTGTCGAGAGTTTCGTGCTTCCGTTCAACCATGTGCGACCGGAGGAAAATATCGAAGACGCGCTGGAATACATGATCGCCAAGGGATACCTGCACAAAGGCAGTCAGGTCGTGATCATCAGCTCCATCACCGCAGGGGATCAGATCGTCGACGTTGTGGAGATGCGGATTGTGTAAGGCCGGGTTTCAAGGATCCGGGTGAGAGCCTCTGGGATCGGATTGACGCGGATCTTGGTGGGTGGGCAGCGTGTCATGACGCGACAATCCCCCTTAACCCCATCTCATCCTCTTTTATCACATCTTGCGATGTCTCCCTTCGATGCCGAGGATCTGATGAGACCTGAACATATTGCCCTCTGTGCGGGCGTTCGTCGTCTTGGGACAATCTTCACACCGTTCAGGTTTTCCCATTCGACTCTGTATCGAAACGGGACAACGGTCGCGACAGCGGCGGACCCGGTAGGACCGCTTGCGGTTGACGATGGAGGCTGCGGCATCGGATCCACCGGTAACGGCTGGGCTGGCGCGTTCACCGGGGCATCGACGAGGTCGCGATCTATCGCGCCGCTCCATCTGCGACCCAGGTGGCGGCCTACTCCAATGCCGCGACCCGTTCTGGAGATCAGCTCAGCATCGCCCGCGTCGGCCGCACCGTCACTCTCACCTGGAGCGGCGGCACTCTTCAGGAGTCTGCCTCCATCACCGGCACTTTCAGCACCGTGGCGGGAGCGGTCTCACCGCTCAACCTGCTCCCCCCGGCCCACACTCGGTTCTATGGGTTTATTCACTGAGGGCTCCTAGGGAGCTTTCGTCAGCCGGGAGTGAAATTCTCACTCTCGGCTTTTTATTTTCATCGAGGAAAGTCGTCTCGTTTTGGTTCGTATTCCCTCCGGGAAAGCAATGATTCTAGATCGCTCTCAAGAGACACAGCGATGCTGCTTTGGAGAGAATTTGATACGGAGCGAAAATTTCTTTCGAAACATGGCCTCCTTCTTTTGACGTAGTGAATCTCGTGGCTTAGTTTGCAGTAGAACGAAAATCCAATGACAGCAGTTAAAAACGTTGAGCGGTGCATTGGATCAAGAACACTGGGACGGAGCAGGCCTGATCAGGAGGACGGTCAGCCTGCACCTCCTACAACCGAGACACGGCCATGACGTATCGAGCGGCCAGCCCGCCAGGAGTGGGAAAGTGGATGGGAGGAGAGTTGGGAGGCTCTATCCCTCCTGGTTTGGGCCGTCTGACTCCAGAGATCCCCGCCCCCGCCCCTCAACGCCGCCCCCGCCTTGGACTGGCTCTTTCCTGCGGTGGAGCGAAAGGATTGGCTCACATCGGAGTGATTCAAGTGCTCGAGGAAAACGGAATCCATATCGATGCCATTGCGGGATCCAGCATGGGTGCCTACATCGGCTCGGTCTGGGGGTTCGGTCATGACGGAGTCGAGATGGAGGCACTGGCCCGCAAGAATGAAGGGCGGTTCGGGCTACGTCGATTGATGGATCCCGCATTTCCGCCCCGTCAGGGCTTTATTCGAGGAAACAAGGTACGGCAGCGTCTGGAAGAAACCATTGGGCATCGTCATTTTGAGGAAATGATTCGCCCCGCGCGGGTGATCGCCACTGACCTTCAAACCCTCGAACGCGTCGTCTTCTCTTCCGGCGAAGTGGCCCCTGCGGTCCACGCGAGCATCGCCATCCCCGGAGTCTGCGTGCCGGTGAACATCAATGGCCGGACTTACATAGACGGAGGTATTTCGGATCCCATTCCGGTGGATGTGCTGCGTCAGATGGGCATGGAACGGGTGATCGCTGTGAACACCATCGCTCCGCCCAGTTTCCTGCGTTGCTGCGAGGAGCATGATCGTGAGCAGGAGGTGATCTCCGGCCGTCGACCCGGATTTCTCAGCTTCCTGGCGCGGCATCTCAATTACTTCGCCTCCGGCAATATTCTCGACACCATGATGAGGGCGGTGCACGGAGCTCAGATTCGAATGGCGGAGGCCTCCTGCCGCGACGCCGACTTCGTTTTGCGACCCCTCTCCATCGATTCTAGTTGGATCGAATTTCACCATCCGATGAAGTACATCGAGTTGGGCCGTCGAGTCGCACAGGAAAGCCTTCCCGCAATTCAGGCGCTTCTGAATGGAAACCCCCCGGTCTATGAATACCAATTTGCTCAGAACCCAGTGGGCTCACCTGTCTGAGGACGCGATCCGCAGGATGCAGGCCGCCAAGTTACGCGACTACCTGCATCGAGTGGTTCTTCCGTTCTCGTCTCACTATCGGGAAATGTTTCAGGAGCACGGTCTGACCGCGGATTCGATTCGTTCCCTGGAAGACCTCCAGCGGCTGCCCTTCACCTCGAAACTCGATCTTCTCAACACCCCGGATCATCCGCAGCGAGCGCGGGAGTTTGTGGTGGTTCCCGATCCTGACGTACTCCGACGACGACCCTCGACTCTCGTTCGGGCGCTCCTGGAAGGCTCAGCCAAAGTGAAGGATGGATTTGATCGCGAGTTTCGTCCGATTTTTCTTACCTCGACTACCGGTCGCTCGGCGGACCCCATCCCCTTTCTCTACACCCATCACGACCTGGAGAATCTAGCTGTGGCCGGCGGGCGTCTCTTCGAAGTGTGTGGAGCGGAGCGCGAGATGCGGCTGATGAATCTGTTTCCTCATGCGCCCCATTTGGCATTCTGGCAGACCCACTATGGTTCCGCTGCCTTTGGCGTGTTTCAGGTAAGCACCGGAGGCGGAAAATTCATGGGAACAGACGGACATCTCAGGATGATCCAAAAAATCAAGCCCGACGTCCTGATCGGGATGCCTACTTTCCTCTACCATGTCTTTCAGCAAGCCGTGGAGCAGGGAGTTCGCTGCCAGAATTTGCGTCGCGTGGTGCTGGGCGGCGAGCGCGTCGCCGAGGGTCTGCGTCGGAAACTGACAAAAATGGCGACTGCCATGGGGGCGACCCGATTCGACGTGGTGACGACTTACGGGTTTACCGAAGCGAAGATGGCCTGGGGTCAGTGTCCCTGTGGTCCCGAGGAGGCCCCCAGCGGATACCATCTCTATCCGGATCTCGGCCTGTTTGAGGTGGTGGATCCGAAGACTGGGGAACTGGTTCCGCCCGGGACTGCAGGAGAGCTGGTCTTCACACCGCTGGAGGCACGCGGCAGCGTGGTGCTTCGATATCGCACCGGGGACATCATCGATGGAGGCCAGGTCTACGAGCCCTGTCCCTATTGCGGTCGACGCACGCCCCGCTTGGTTGGGAACATTCGACGTTCCACCGAAGTGCGCGAGCTTCGACTTGATAAAAT
>JAYTTC010000650.1:0-3846 GCA_043745255.1 Verrucomicrobiales bacterium | reverse complement strand
CTCCACGCGATTCGTCCGCACCCCGAGCCCGGCCATAGACATGCCGTTCGTTTGGTCGATTGAGAAACCCGGTTCCATGTTGGTCACCTGCGCGGACTTCTCGGCGATTAAGCGATACGCCTCTCGGTCGGCTGATTTTTTAAAACGGGACGCTGAGCACCCCTCAAAGATGAGCAACGCCCCCAGCCAGAGTACATGTTGGATCCTATGGAACCGATTCATGGCGGAATAACCGACAATGGACCGCTTCGGGAGGGAGAATGTTCAGAAAAATCCAATTCATCCGCATCCTTTACACCATGGAATTCAGATCGATGCGATTCGAAATAAGAGTTTCCTGATGAAAAAGGCTCGCACTCGCCAGCATCTCTTGCTACCCGCTCTGAACCGCGGGTGATTGTGAAACCATTAATATGGATATTCTAGGGTCGGCAGGACGCCTTGTTCTTGTGATTGTGTTGTTTCAACTTCCCCTCCGCACCCAGGCCAGCATCAACTGGACAAATCGCAGTGGAGGCACCTGGAGCAATCCCCTTAACTGGGATCCGCACCAGCTCCCTGGGCCGAACGATGACGTTCGCGTCACGGTTCCGGGCACTTACACACTCACGCTCGACAGCGCGGCTGAATTGGGCGCTCTGACCATGGGCGGGGCCACAGGTGACCAGCTGCTCGAGGTGGGCAGCAATGGTCGACTGACTCTCAACAACGCGAGCAGCTTTTCTCCGGCAGCATCGCTCAAGCTGCTGGGCACGCTCGCCGGCGATGGGGATCTCACTCTTCAAGGAAGCGCGAACACCTGGGCGGGAGGCACCATGACCGGTGCAGGTACTACCTTCATCGCCTCGTCCGCTTCCATCAACGTGTCCACCACCAACCATCACGATCTGGTAGGGCGAACCTTCTCCAACCAGGGAACGGTGACCTGGTCGGGAGGGCGCCTTCGAACCGGAGCGGGGGCTTCGATCATCAATGAGCAGAGTTGGGTGGCAGACTTCCCCGGCGAATTCGCCATCGCGAGCGACTATGGAGGCGAATCTCATTTTAGAAATAATGGCTCCTTCACACTGAACTCAGGCATCGTGGATGTGGCGCTCGCGAGCGAGAGTTCTGGAAGCTTCACTCTAAAAACAAATACCGTACTCCAGTTTCTCGCGGGGCACCAATTTCATTCCTGCTCCTTCAAAGGCGCGGGAGTGACCCGTTGGAAAGGCCGCCTTTTCGGCTGTGATGGCACCATCACGGCGGACAGGCTGGAACTCGACGCCGGAAGCTATGGTGGAGACTGGACGTTCGTGGGTCGGATGGACTGGGTCAATGGCGACATGAATGGTCGGGGCCAACTCACCCTCGCTGCGGGATCGGTATTGAACATTGTGGGCGCGGCCACCGATCATGATTTCTCCCAGCATGTCATCGTGGCGCAGGGTACGGTTATTCACAGCGGTGGACGTCTTCGTGGCGGAGTGGGATCCACTATTGTCAATACCGGAACGTGGATTGAGCAGTCCGCTTCGATTTTCAATCAAGCCTTCAGCGGCGCGGCTTGCGTGTTCGACAATCAGGGCGTGTTCCGGAAGACCGACAGCGCAGGCACGACATCTTTTGGAGAGAATTTTCAATTTAAGAATTCCGGCACCGTGCGAGTGGAGGCAGGGTCATTGGCGCTGTTTGGGGGAGGAGTATCGAGTGCCGTCTTCAATGTCGGCGCGGGGGCCTCTCTGATTTTCAACTCCGGGTATGATTGCTTTCTTGGAACGCGATTCGACGGCAATGGTGCCGTGCGATTCACCAGCGGGGTCGTTCTCCTGCAAGGAGTTTTCGACTCTCAGTCCATTTCTCTTGAAGGTGCAGCCCTGGCTGGCACCAATGTGTTCAGTGGCAAGGTCAATTGGATGTCCGGAAAATTTTCCAACCCCGGCCTAACGACCATCGCCAGCGGTGGACAGCTCAGCATCAGCACCTCCGCCACCCACGATCTGCCCGCGCACTCGCTATTGAATCTAGGAACGGTTCTCTGGACCGACGGAGCGATCCGCAATGGACAGGGTTCGCGATTCGAGAATCGCGGGGTATTCCAAGCCAAGGCGACGACCGGAGACCTGGCCATGGACAACGACTTCGGTGGACCCTCCAGCTTTGCCAACCACGGCACCTTCGCCATCCAAAAAGGCAACGTGACCCTCAATCTCCTCGGTGAAAGCAGCGGCATATTCAACATCGCTGCAAATTCCTCGTTGGTTTTTCCGGCCGATCATCGCTTCCTCTCGGGCACCGCGTTTCAGGGGAGCGGCATCACTCGACTCAATGGCGCGACCTACCAGCTCAACGGGGCCATCACTTCGGAGAATCTGGAGTTGAACAACGGAGCGTATTCCGGCCTTTGGAGTCTTGCGGGTACCGCAAACTGGCGAAGCGGACTCCTGGACGAGCTCTGTCAGATATCGATCCTGCCAGGCTCCACGCTCCAGATCAGCACTGCGAGCACTCATGATCTGAGAGGAGGTGTCATAAACAATCGAGGCACGATCTTATGGACCGGTGGAACTCTCCGAAGCGGGGCGGGTTCCCTCATCGAGAACCAGAATCTCTTCCGCGTTCAGTTCACGGGAGAATATGGTTTGAGCAGCGATTTCGGAGGAGCGGCCACTTTACTCAACCGAGGCGAGCTCGATGTTGAGAAAGGAATTCTCGATCTCACCGTTGCAGGAGAGACGAGCGGAAAGGTTCAGGTCAGCTCCTCCTCGACGCTCAACATTCTGGCCGACCATCGGTTCCGCGCGGGCGCGAAGCTCATCGGGCCTGGAGTGACGGTTCTTGGGGGCGGGAATAGCGTGATGGAGGGGTCGCTGGTCGCCGACAATTTCCGTTTGTCGGGCGGATCGCTCGGGGGAAGTGGAACCTTTTCTGGAAATGTCGACTGGCAAGCCACCCGTCTCGACGGGCCTGGCACGTTCACCATTAGTGCCGGATCGACCTTCCTCCTCAGCACCCCCGCCGACCATGACCTCCCGCAGCGGACTCTGGTCAACGCAGGCACAGTCACCCACTCTGGCGGAAATCTGAGAGCGGGGAATGCCACCCTGATCGTCAACACTGGGCTTTGGGTTGAGCAGTCAGGCCTCTTGTTTGGATTCGATTTCGGTGGAGCGTACGCGCTCTTCGATAATGTCGGGACTTTTCGTAAACTGAGCGGCAGCGGCACCACCACGTTCGCCAGCGGGTTCGCACTACGCAACGCCGGGACTGTCCTGCTGGAAGGAGGATCGCTGCTGCTCAGTGAAGCCTATGTTCAACGCAGCGGAACGACTCGACTCACGCAGGCGACAATCTCTTCCACGCCAACCGTGCAGATCCAAGCAGGCTCACTCGAGGGCACCGGAGCGATCCAGGCACCCCTGCGGATGGCGGGCGTTTTTGCGCCGGGTTCACCCTCCGGAGTCATGGCCATTTCAGGCGACTATGTCCAAGCCTCCTCCGGGAGGCTCGATATTACTCTTGCCGGAGATCCGCAGACGAAAAACTACGGTCGCGTCCAGATCGGCGGAACCGCCAGGCTGGGAGGAACACTGAATGTGCTCTTCGACACCGGCTTTGCCCCCTCGACGCAAAGCGCGTTTCCGCTAATGACGTTTGGCGGCGGCAGCGGACAGTTCGCGACATTCAGTTATCCCAGCTCACAAACCACTCTGCAGGCCTCAATGACCCCAAGCCTCTACACCCTCACCGTGACCAAGGGAGGAATCGCAGCCCCTCGCATCAGCGTGTTGAACCTGGCGGCAAACAGTTCCGCGATCTCCTGGAGTTCGGTAGCGGGCACCAAATACCGACTCCAATTTCTTACCG
>JAYTTC010000649.1:0-3853 GCA_043745255.1 Verrucomicrobiales bacterium | reverse complement strand
GGGCGCGCCGTTGGCGCTGGGGTCCGACGGGTCAAAGGTCATCCCAGCCTTTGGCCCACAGCAATGAGTTTGGGTTTTCCCTTTCTACTCGCTAGCCGCTTCTGTTAATCGGTAGTTACGTCTACGACCGCTCAAGCCCACTCGAACAGCCCTGCAGGGGGTCTAAGCAGTCACGGAACGAATGCATTCTATGGCCACTCCTCTCAAGATCGGTTTTTTGGGCGCAGGCAAAATGGCGACCGCCCTCGCCAAGGGATTTCTATCGGCCGGCATCGTTGAGCCCGCTCAGCTTGTGTCCAGCGACGTCTCGCAAGCGGCGCGTGACGCCTTCAGCAAGGAGACCGGCACACGGTCTGTCGCCACCAACCTCGAGGTGGTTCGCGCTGCCACGGTTCTGATCCTCGCCGTCAAACCCGATCAAGTGGCGGGAGTGCTGGCAGAGATCAAGCCCGCGTTCAAGGGCTCGCACCTCCTGCTCTCGATTGCGGCAGGGGTTACCCTCGCTCGGCTCGAATCAGGTCTCCCGGCGAAGGGCCGCGTCGTGCGAGTGATGCCCAATACGCCGGCGCTGGTGGGAGCTTCTGCCACTGGATTCGCCCCCGGCAAGAGTGCCAGCGACGACGACAACGCCCTGGCTCTTCGTCTTTTCAGCGCGGTGGGCGTGGCATTCCAGGTGAAGGAGTCCTTACTGGACGCTGTGACGGGCCTGAGTGGGAGTGGCCCGGCCTATGTCTACCTGATGATCGAGGCTCTCAGCGACGGCGGCGTCGCCTCAGGGCTTCCACGCGACGTCGCCACTCGCCTCGCCGCTCAAACCCTGCTCGGCGGTGCGCGCATGGTGTTGGAGACCGGCCTCCATCCCGGGGTGCTAAAGGACATGGTGACCAGCCCTGGCGGAACCACCATCGAGGGGATTCATCAATTGGAGAAAGGCGGGCTGCGCGCTACATTAATGAACGCGGTACGCGCCGCTACCGACAAGGCCAAACTGCTTGGACAGTCCTGAACCAGGCCTCGCTCAGACTCGCCCGATCATGCCACCCACCGAACGACAGTCTCGGATCCTCTGGACATCCGTCACCGCCCTTGCGGTGGGCGTTCTAGTGTCGCTCGTCGGACTCCTGCTTTGGGGCTTGGGTTGGACTGCGAACCGGCTTTCATCGGTGCTTCTTCCGCTCGCCATTGCGGGCGTACTGGCCTTCATTTTGGATCCGGTGGTGGGTTTCTTCGAGCGACGAACCCGATCTCGTATCGGTGCGATCTGGCTGGTTTTCGCCCTGGCATTGCTGATCGTCCTGGCTCTCGCGAGCACCGTGCTCCCGCGGTTGGTTTCAGAAATTGAATCCTTTGTAAGCCAGGTACCGACCTTAGTGACGCGCGGACGAAAGGAAGTGAGTCGCCTCCTCCATCATCCGCCCCGCTGGCTACCGAGCGCTTTCCTCAAAGCGATTCCCGCTCCTCCGCCACTCCCTGCCCCTTCTCCTCAGGCGAACGACTCGAGCACCAACAACATCCCGATTCCTCTCGCGCCCGCTGATTCCGCAAACGTGGGTTGGAACTTCGACCTCAGCGCGCAGCTTTTTTCCTACACAACCAAAGTCCTTCCGCGAGTGGGTTTCTGGATGCTGGATCAGTTGTCGCGAGTCGCCTCAGTCGCCGGGCTGCTCGCAGGACTGGCTTTGGTTCCAGTGTATCTCTTTTACTTTCTCCTGGAAAAACAAGGGATTCAGCGGCGTTGGCAGGAGTTTTTGCCGCTGCGGGAATCCAGGACCAAGGAGGAGTTGGTGTTCGTCCTCGAAGCCATCAACGACTGTTTAATCGTGTTTTTCCGCGGCCAGGTGCTGGTGGCCATGTGCGTGGGAACGATTCTCTCCGTTGGCTTCACGGTGGTCGGACTCAACTACGCGCTGCTTCTGGGAGTGATGGCCGGCATCCTCGGAATTGTGCCCTACCTTGGAGTCGCGATGAGCCTGATCCCCGCAGTGATCATTGCCGTGGTGCAGTTCGGTGACTGGGCTCATCCGCTAGGCGTGCTGGCGGTGTTCGCGACCGCCCAGACACTGGAAGGACTCGTCATCTCTCCACGCATCATTGGGAATCGGGTCGGACTCCATCCGCTCACCATCATCATCGCGGTGATGGTGGGAACGACGCTGCTGGGAGGAATCCTCGGGGGCGTGCTAGCCATCCCACTGACCGCCGTGCTTCGAACGGTCATGCTCCGATACGTTTGGGTAAAAAGTCAGCAGCCGACCACGTGATCGCACCTTCGGCGAGGGCCGACGGGGATGGGCCGATACGGCCCACACTACAGTCCGGCTTCTGTAGTGTCGTCCGTATCGGACGATCCGGGCCGGGAGATGGGCCGATACGGCCCACGCTACAGTCCGGCTTCTGTAGTGTCGTCCGTATCGGACGATCCGGGCGGCTTACCCAAGGCGGAAAGAAATCCTCTGAATGACTTCCGTGCCGAGCGCGTGTTGAAGCCGCTTAAGAATCTCTTGCCTGCGATAGCGCACGATCTCGCTCAACCAGACATTGCTATCCACATTCACGAAAAGCGTGCCTTTGTGAAGCTCCGCGGGACGCGCGTGCGCGGCCACGGTGGGGTCGACGCTCGCGGTCCACACTTTCACGATCCGCGCCTCAGCCTGCCGGTGTTCAAATCGAATGCCGGTAAGCACTTTTGGCATCACATCCCCCACCGACCTCGCGCTGGAGCGTTGCGCGATTTCCTCGGGAATCAGGTTCCGTCCACGCCATTGAGCCAACACCCGCTGGCGGGCATTGCTCTTGGGCCCGCCCAACGCAGGCATGAACTTAAAAGGACGTCTGATCAGCCGGCTCATGAATCTCTGCCCACGAGGGTCACTTAAATCGAAGGCTCCGCAGCTTGCGCCAGGGACTCGTCCAGCACCAGCACGCCGTGGGGGGCCAGGTCGTAATTCCCGGAGAAAGACCGACTGGTCAGGAAATCGTGGACGGGCTTGTAGAAGTTCAGCCGGACGGGGGTGTTCTGATGGTTGAGCAGAAAGTAATATCGACTGCCATCCTTCTCCCGAGCGCTAACCTCGATGGAATCGGGAACCCTCAGCAGAGGAAAAACCCCGGCGATCTGTCGAAGGTAGGCGACTAGATCGTAGTAGAACGCCTGGTGGCTGACCGTTCCGATATACAGGGCTCGTCCCGCGCCAAATGAGTTCAGAGTAAACGCGGGCGAACCGGCGTAGAAATCCCTGGAGAAGGTGGCCAGCACCTGACAGTTGAGCGGCTTGATGATGTCACACCACAAGCGACCCGGATGCAACTGGGTGGCCGTGAAGCCCCCTTTCATGGCCATGTGATTCTCTTCATCCGGCGGCAGCGGATCAAACTCCATCACCTCGAGGCCAAACACATCGGTAAGATCGTGAGGAAAACCGCTGTCCGGAGCCATGTGATGCTCATCCACCAATCCGGTATTGCAGGTGCCCACCAGAGTGCCGCCGTTCATCACGTACAACTTGAGCAGATCGGCTTCAACTCCGGCAAGCAGTTGGAGCGAGGGAGCAATGACGACTTTGTACTTGGAGAGATCTTCGGTTGGGCGGACGAATTCGATCGGAATATTGCGGTCGTGGAAAGCAGCGTGGAACAGCTGCATGTGTTCTCGTTGATGAAAATGCCGGTTGGGCTGGGGCAGACGGCGGAGATTCCACTCATTCTCGGGGCTGACCACGATGGCAACGTCCGCCTTGACCCTCGTCCCCTTGAGGACGGCGCTGAGAAGCTCCAGCTCGGTGCCCACCTGCTTGAACTCCTGATACACCCGGCCATCCGCCCGACCATCGTGAGTGAGCACTCCGCCGTAAAA
>JAYTTC010000648.1:0-3864 GCA_043745255.1 Verrucomicrobiales bacterium | reverse complement strand
GGCGTTGCCCAAGGCTGGGATGGTACGGGCCTTTGGCCCTCGTCCAAAATCTAAAATGAGACCCGCTTGATGGAAGCCGTTGGAGTTGCATTCCTGTCGTCACTTCGTTCTACCATCAGGCCATGGACAAAGAGCAGGTGGCCGAGGTGTTAAACGAAATCGGAACGTTGCTGGAGCTGAAGGGGGAGAATCCCTTCAAGACCCGCGCGTATGTGAATGCTGCCCGCACGCTGGAGACCCTCGAGGAATCGCTCGAAACTCTGGTGGCGGAGAAGCGCCTCGGCGAGATTAAGGGGATCGGAGAGGCCCTCCAACAGAAGATCACCGAGCTGGTTACCACGGGTCGTTTGGAATACTTCGAAACGCTCAAGGCGTCGCTGCCCGCTGGACTAATGGGGCTGCTCGATATTCCCGGCCTCGGACCAAAGAAGGTTAAAGCGCTGTTCGATAAGCTCAAGGTGGACTCTATTGACAAGCTTGAGGCGGCTTGCCAATCCGGCAAGGTGGCCGAGCTCGCAGGTTTTGGGGAAAAGACTCAGGCCAAGATTCTGGAGGGCATCGCTTTCCGGCGTCAGTATTCTTCGCGTCACCGCCTCGACCAGGCGCTGCGCATCGCCGAACCGGTGCTCGAGTCGCTCCGAGGACATCCCGAGGTTCTCCGCTGTAGTCTCGCGGGAAGTACCCGGCGCTGGAAGGAGATCATCGGAGATCTCGATTTCCTTGCGTCTTCAAAGAAGCCCTCCGAAGTGCTGGATTTTTTCGTCACCCAGGAGGGGGTGATACAAGTGGTCGCCAAGGGTGAGACCAAGGCGACGGTGATCCTGGAGGGAGGTATTCAGGCGGATCTTCGCGTGGTAAGTGATGCTGAGTTTCCCTTCGCGCTGGCCTATTTCACGGGCAGCAAGGAGCACAATATCGTGATGCGCCAGCGGGCGATTGAACGCGGTTTCAGGCTTAATGAGTACGGGCTTTTTCGATCCCAGCAGGAAACACGCGATTCAGCCCTGGTGGTGAAGTGTTCCACGGAGGAGGAGATTTTTCAGGCGCTCGACCTTCAATTCATTCCACCTGAACTGCGGGAGGATGCAGGGGAATTTTCGGTGGCGGAGCAGGGGAAACTCCCCCGTCTGATCGAGTGGACGGATCTTCGCGGGTCCCTCCACAATCACACGAATTGGAGTGACGGTCATCATACCCTCGAGGATGTGGCCGCGTGCGTTCATGAACTGGGCTGCGACTACTGGGCGATCACCGATCATTCCCAATCCTCGGTCCAAGCGCACGGGCTCGATCCCGCGCGACTACGGGAGCAGCTGAAGGCGGTAGGGAAAGTGAACCAAGCGTTCGCTGACGAGGGAAGCGAGTTTCGGCTCCTGACCGGATGTGAAGTCGACATTCTGTCGGCTGGGAAACTCGACTTTGAGGACGGGCTCCTTTCCGAGTTGCAGGTGGTGGTGGCGAGCATTCACCAGGGATTCAGTCAGAATGAGGCGGAGATCACCCAGCGACTGATCCGCGCCGCAGAGAATCCCAACGTGCAGATGCTTGGGCATCTCACCGGACGCCTGCTCCTCGAAAGAGAAAGCTATGCGGTCAACCAACGGGCGGTGATCGATGCTTGCGCGGAGACCGGAACCTGGATTGAACTCAACGCGAGCCCGATGCGATTTGATCTGGATTGGAGGCTCTGGCCTTACGCCAAGAAGAAAGGGGTTAAATGTGTGATCAATTGTGATGCTCACCGCAACGCTCATGTTGCCTTCCTGAGGCTCGGCGCAGGAATCGCACGGAAGGGTTGGCTGACCAAAGAGGATGTCATCAACACTCTGCCCCTGCCCAAGCTCCTGCAGGCGCTAAACCGGAAACGGGAAATCCTCTCCTAAAACTGATTCCTGCCGTCGGCAGGCACTCGGCAGCCTGCTAGGCCTGCGTTTCCAAGAGCTCGGCGGCTTGAGAGAAGGCGGTGGTGTTCAGTCCGAGGGACACGGTTTTGCAGGGAACGTCGGGTGAGGCGGTGACGAGATCAACATGCGTGGCACCCATCTGCTGCAGTCTGCCCTGGACGATGCGGTGGGCGAGCTCCGGCCGGTTGGTGTCGCGGCTAAGGTGGCCTAGGAAGAGATGCTTGAGCTGGCTGGAGACAACTTGCGCCGCAACGTCCGCCGCCGCCTCGTTGGAGAGGTGGCCGTGTCGGCTGGCGATCCGTTGTTTCACACTCCAGGGTCTTTTGAGGTCGTCTTGGAGCAGTTGGAGATCATGATTCGCTTCCAACACCAGCACGTGCGAGGGCTTCACCCGTTCAATGACCAGCTTGGTGGCGTGGCCGAGGTCGGTGAGAAATCCGATATTCCCCGACAAGGTTCGCAGGAGAAATCCGACCGGATCTTGGGCATCGTGGGGGATGCTGAAATTGTCGATCATGACGTCGCCGATCTCGAAGCTAGCGCCGGTGGTGAAAATTTGAAATGGAACCGCGCCGCCGAGCTCTGCGCTGATGGCGTCGCGCGTCAGTCGGTTGCAATAGACAGGGATTCTGAGTTTGCCTGCCAGCACAGCAAGCCCCTGCACATGATCGGAATGCTCGTGGGTAATTAGGATGCCATTCAGCCCCTCGGGAGCCCGGTGGAGGGTCAGAAGTCTCTGGCGGATCTGTCGTGCACTCAGCCCGGCGTCGATCAAGAGGCGGGTGGTTTCGGTTTCAAGGTAGGCGCAGTTCCCCGCCGAACCGCTGCCCAGAATGGTAAAGTGCACAGCCACGACGGGCACCCTAGGGAGCATCGATGCTCGGCGCAAGGGAGGACACAATGAACCCAGCTGTTGGGGTGCAATTAAAAGTGAGTGAGATGTGGATCCTTGGCGAAAGTCTGAATGGGTAGCGGCGTCTCGTGAGAGCGCCGCCCACTTCAGCAGCACAGAACAGAGCGGGAGAAGCATCCGGCCGGAAAACGAAAAAGGGAACGAAGGAGGGCAGGGCCGGGTTTAGCCGGGAAAAAGCGCAAGAGAAGCAAAAAAGAGGGAACCGCTTGGGAGGGGACTTGTTCTTCAAAACAGAGATCAACCCAGCTCGGCCTTTTTATCTGCACTCCGTGTAACCTCTATGGGTTGCCCTGCTTCTGTAGTGTCTTCCGTGTCGGACGATCCGACGGGGATGGGCCGATACGGCCCACACTACAGAAGACAACCCACGCAACGGAGAGGGCCCGAAGTTTCGACAACAATATCAAGGACAGGAATATCCAGTCGACAGAGCGGGTCCGGGCCCATATTTCTGTCGTAAATCCTCATTCACTCCAATCCGCGCCCGAATCGTCCGATACGGACGACGCTACAGAAGACGGGTTGCAGTTCTGTAGTGTGGGCCGTATCGGCCCATCCCCGTCCCTTTTCCTCGTTAGGTTTAGGGCTGGTCGTGGTTTTTCTTCTGGCGTGCTTTGACTTCCTTCGAGGGCAGAAGGGTGGACGGGAAACTTGCCGGAGGTGCAGCATGAGACGGCCTCTGGGAATGCTCTGCGGCCTGCTCCTGAGTCGGATCCTGGGTGGGTTCATCTTCAGCGATCGGGTGGTGATCGGGCTTGGACTTCTTGGCGAGCAGTTCTTTTTCCTGAGACTCAGCCTGGGAAATCTGAGCTTCTTGAGTCGGGTGCCCGCCGAGCCATTTGACCGATCCTTTCTCGAGGTCGTAAATAGCACCCACCAGCTGAAGCGAACCGTCCTTCACTTTTTCCCGAACGATGCTGCTCTGTGCCAGGATGTCCTCGATCTGCTGCCAGACATTCGCTTGTATAGCGGCAGGCACCAGTTCAGCCGCTCCCTCGACCACGCTCCGCGCCTTGATGACCGCGGGTTTGATGTGCTGGAGCAGAC
>JAYTTC010000647.1:0-3876 GCA_043745255.1 Verrucomicrobiales bacterium | reverse complement strand
CGCCGTGGTCAGTAGGCAGTGGTCACCGTGAGCGGAGTTGAAGGTGAAATTCGGGTACAACGGATTCGAGTTTCTGAACTGCGATTCATACACGACGTGAAATGCGTGGGGCTGGAGTATCGTGTCGCTCGGGAATGTGTAACGGGCTGGCGTTCCCCTTTGATTGCTCATCAGCCATCCACCGATATTCACCATGGTTGCCGTGGGGTTATAGAGTTCGACGGCATCCTCGATCGGCGGATCCGTGTGCGTGAGGAGTTCGTTGATGTACACCGATCGAAGCAGCTGGAAATTGCTGAGCCCTGGGGTGGATCGCCCGGAGGGAAAAACGATCACGTTCGTGCCTCCGTCGGGAAGCATCCCTTCGGAAACCCCCACCAGCTGGGTACCGAACTTCACCTTGTCGAGGAGTTTGGTTCGATTCGTGTCATACAGGTGAATCGTGGTTCCCTTGGCCGAAAGCTTGAAATCGAGGTGGGTCGAGAGAGGCGTCACACTGCCCGAGGCGAAGAACTGTACAAAACCGTCCGGGGCTAGGAACGAGAGGGCATGGATCGGATGGTTCGTGGAGGGAACAGTTTTTTGATCACTCAACACGAGCCCTTCGAGTGAGATGGGAGAAGTGCTCTCGTTAAACAGCTCCAGCCAGTCGTCCCCGGAGAGGGCCTTTGCCATCCACTCGTTAATGTGGAGTTTCGCAGACGCCCCCAAGGTGGCCGGGCGGTTGGAGGCCCCTGGAGTCGAGTGACAGAGAACCCACGGGTTGGACACCTCCCCGTCGGGGTTTCGACCGATGGAGAGATCAGCGGCTTGGATCCCGAACTCCACCGAGTCGAGTGTCTCGCCGGTGGGAGCCATCAGCGCGAGCTGGTCCCCGGCGCTGTTCAACGTGAACCCGACGTGGAGCTCGCCCGCAGGGCCGGAGGTATCGAAGTAGAGGGTTCGAAACCGACGCGGCAGCAGCGCAGGCGTAGAGTCCGGGATCCGGTAATTCGCACCTCGGGTTGGATTGGATATCACCACACCAGCCAGCAGCACCGGGTCGATTCCCCGGTTGTAGAGCTCTACCCACTGCGGAAAGCCCGTCCCATGCGGGTACGCAGATCGGTTGTTCGCCATCACTTCGTTGATCACGAGCGGGGAACCGCCATAGGCGAAGGATGTGAGGAATGCGGTTGCCATTGGCAGCAGGAGCTTCAGGGCGCGGTGAACTGAGGGGAACGAGTGCATAAGGGCGGAAGGGGCCATTGTTGAGAACCCACGCAGCCTACACCAGCATGGTGAACGTCGGATGCATTTAGCGTGACATTACTGTCATGTCGCCACCCTCGCGGAGTCTGTGTCTTAAAGCCTCATGTGGGGAAGATAGGTCTGCGCAGGGGCTGAGAGGCAACGGGATCGGCCGCTCGGAGTGGCCTTACTTCCTGCAGGCGGAACCCAGCTCCAGCGGATTCCGACGCGCCTGGGGTGGCTATCCCCTTGTTTCTCCTCCTCTTGGTGGTATTGGTAAATACCTTATGTCGTCACCCCGCTCCACCGTGCGTCCTCTCACGACCTTATTGACGTCTGTAACTCTCTGGCTGGTCTGCTCGATGACCCGCGGCGCGACTGGCGTCCCGCTGGCCCCGCCGACTCCCCGGGTCCTCGTCCTGTCGGTCGACGGGCTCCACGAAACCGATCTGGTAAAGTTCGTCCGCGATTACCCCTCTAGCGCCATGGCCCGGATCATGTCCACGGGCATCCACTATCCGGCGGCGAGCACTCCGAGACCCTCGGACTCCTTTCCTTGCTTCCTCGCGTTAGTGACTGGGGGATCTCCCGTATCCACCGGCGTCTGGTATGACGACAACTATGACCGGTCTCTCTGGCCGCCGGGTGTTACCGAGGGCCCCACGGGCACGTCGATCCTCTACAGCGAGGTCGTCGATGTGACACCGACCTCCCTCGACGGAGGCGGCGGCATCGACCCCAGGAGACTTCCTGGCGACCCGGCGCGAGATGGAGCCCCGGTGTATCCTCACGATTTCCTTCGAGTGAACACTATATTCGAGGTGGTGAAGGCCGCCGGGGGGCGAACCGCCTACTGCGAGAAGCATCTCTCCTACGAGATTGCCCAGGGCCCCAGCGGAGCCGGAGTGGATGACTTTTTTGCGCCGGAGATCGCGGCCTACAATCAGGACGGCATCAGCATCACGAAGAGTGTGACTGCGACCGAGGCTTACGACGACATCAAGGTCAATGCGGTGCTTGCCCAAATCCACGGATATGACCACGCCAGCAACAGTATCGCGGGAGTGCCGGCGCTATTTGGAATGAACTTCCAAGCGTTGAGCGTCAGCCAACGCCTGTTGCGCAGCGTCGGCATTCACAATGTGGTCGATATTCCGGGTGCCGGCGGCTACGTCGATGAAATAAACCCCGGTCCGCTGGTCGCGGAAGCTCTGGCGCATACTGACCAGTCGCTCGGCTTGATCCTCGATGCGTTGAAAGCCGAAGGGCTCGTCGGGTCGACTTACGTGATCCTGGTCGGAAAGCATGGTAATTCACCGATGGATCCCCGTCGGCTCTCCCTCAACCCTACTGACCTCGCCGCGCTGATCAGTCAGGCGACGCCCGTGGCGAAGATCACGGCGGATGACGTTGGTCTGGTCTGGCTGCAGAACCAGGGGGAGGTGGATCTGGCGGTGAGCGTGCTGAAGGACAACTACGATGCCCTGGGAATCCAGGAGCTCTATTACGGCGAGTCCCTCAAGACCTACTGGGATGATCCGCTGACGGACCCTAGAACCCCGGACATCCTGTTTTTCCCGAAGCCGGGTGTGATCTACACAACCTCCAGCAAGAGGATCGCTGAGCACGGAGGTGGCGCCGAGGACGACGTCCACGTTGCCTTGGTGATCTCGCACCCGAGCCTCGGGGCCCAGAACATCAAGACGCGTGTCACGACGATGCAGGTGGCCCCCACGATCCTCGAGTTGCTGGGACTGAATCCGCTTTCCCTGCAGGCCGTGGTTCAGGAGCATACCCAGCTTCTCCCCGGATTTGAACCGCTCGTGGCGGCCTTCCAGGTCGGCGCTCTTGGGGAGACCCTCGCGTTCGACGTCCCCTCCATCCTGAACCTGGCAGGGGACCAGGCCCAGTTTCATCTCACCGCAGTCGCCCCCGCGAAGGTTCTGATCCAGTCGTCATCGGATCTGCAGACCTGGCGGACGATCGGCACGAACACGCTGATGCTGCGCGCAGAGCAAACCGTCAAGGATCCCGACCCAGGCACCTCGAAGAGCCGGTTCTACCGCGCGCTCAAAAGCCCCTGAAGTTGGCCGGCCTGGGCCTGTCGGTCTGTACGAGCCTGCGGTCAGGGAACCAGCCCGGTCTTGAGACAGGCATTCTCAGGTCTATGAGGCTGGACGGCCTGGATCCTCCACGCCTGAGGATCTGAGGATCACATCGCCTTAAAACGCAGGATGTGGCTCTTCTTCTTGTCGCCGAAGGCGGCCCAAACGCTGTGGGTGACTGGATCCACAGCGACCGTCCTGACTCCGAGCTCGGTTGTCACATTCCCAATCAACATCAGAGTGTCGGATGCCAGCGCGAACCCCGCAACCACCGCACGCCATCGTGCAAGTCTCTCTGATTCGATAGGCACAGACGAGAGATTACCGAAGGCTGAAATGAGCGGTCGACTCAAATCTGCTCGTCGCTACTCGTTGATCCGTACGTCAGCAGGCGTGCTGCTGCGACTCTGGGGTCCGTTCGGGGTCGCTGCAGTGACCACCACACGATAGGTCCCCGCGTTGGCCACGGTGACAGATGGCACGCTGTAGGCGGAGCCGGTGGCCTGCGGGATGAGGTGGTCGTTGAGAACCCCGTAGGGTC
>JAYTTC010000646.1:0-3897 GCA_043745255.1 Verrucomicrobiales bacterium | reverse complement strand
CCACCTCGCCGCAGCCCTGCAAGTGGCGAGAAAGTTCCCAGGATTGCCCCTGGTTATCGATCACATCGCGAAGCCCAGAATCGCTGACGGAGGATGGGATGACTGGGCTGAGGGGATCGCCGAACTCTCCCGTTGCCCAAATGTCTGGTGCAAACTCTCAGGGATGATCACCGAGGCATCGTGGCGGCACTGGAAACCTTCGGATCTGCAGCGCTACGTGGATCATGTACTCAACCTCTTCACCCCGCAGCGACTGATGTTCGGGAGTGACTGGCCTGTCTGCCTGCTTGCGGGAAACTATGACCGCGTGATCGAGGCCCTGCGGTCGAATTTGGCTTCCCTGGGCACTGAGGAACAGTCACGGATCTGGGGAGGAAGCGCCACGCAGTTCTATCGATTGAAGTCTCTCCACCCACCAGGCTGAGAGCCTCGATGTTCGGGCCGTCGTTGCTCGCCGGTCAAAACCCAAGTTGAGGCCCTCCTTCAGCAGGAGGGACTCGCGTGATCTCGGTCAGCCGAATAATTTCACGCATTTTCAATCAGACCTCCTGCACCAGTTCGAGCCTCGGCGCGGATTCAGAGCTCAGAGGATTGACCTCAAAGTTCCCAGCCTCCAGTTGCAGGATCCAGATCCCCCCTAAATCGATCACTCGTGCAACATCAAGCGAGTGGTAGACCGGGGGATAGAGAGAGAGGTAGTTGCGCGAGAGACGGAACAGCGCGGCGGCCGGCTTCAATCGATTCTTTTGCAAATGCACGAAGGCTCCCGCGAATTGAATCAATCCCTTGTAGAACCCGTCGTCCGGCTTTCCTCTTTGCGGGAGCCAGAGCTCCTCGAGAACATCATGCGCTTCATAAAAAAGCCCTCTGTTAAAGCATTCGAAGTACCCGAGATAATGCGCATCGAGAACCTGCCCTTCAAAGGAGGCAATCAAAGCGGCGATCTTGGCACTCTTGTGGCTCACTCGAAATCCTCTACCCGCCAGCGCTCTCCAAGGCGAGCCCAACCTGGAACAGCCCAACCTGGAGCTGAGCTCGGAGGGGACCGCGCGCAGATTACGGAAAGCTCCGCAGATCGTTTTCATTGCTAAATCAGCGAACTTCCCGACTGCCTTCCCCCGCATCAGCGTGAGCGGGCGTATTTGAGGAAAGCTTCGAGTTGCTGTGGATGTGACTTCCAATACATCACCAGCTTCCCCAGCAGCTCCAGGGTCTGTGGGCGCAAATGGTGCTCGATCTCCTCCACCTCGGCCTCGACTGCGTCCGCCGGAAGGCCGAGCAGGCCCAAGAGACGGCTCAGGACTTCGTGTCTCACCTTGATCTGAGCCGCGATCGCACGTCCCTCGGCGGTAAGATTGAACCCTCGATACCGTTCGTAATCGAGAAGCCCTCGCGCCGCCAGTCGACGCACCATGTTCGACACGGTGGACGGTGTCAGATTCAGCTTCTCCGCCACATCTGTGACGCGGGCGTACCCCTTTTGATCGACCAATTCAGCGATCCGTTCCAAATGATCTTCCGTCGACTCCGATTCCTTACTTCGAGGCTTCGGTCGCACTGCTCGCTTTGCCATGGCGGGAGGTCATATCAGGACCGATCCCGACTGACGACCCCTTTCGGCTGTGATGAACGGGATTACGCGCGCGCGCCATTTAACCCGGGTGCGATACCAAACCCGACTCCGCTAGGGGTCGCAGACTCGCGCCCTCCGTTAGAAATCAAATGTGTTAGACTAAAAACATTTTGTTTGCCATCTCACTCTGAATCGGGGTAATAGGATCATCCCGAGCGATTCGCGCCCGGTTCTGAATGAACTTACGAGAAACAAACAGGGGTGGGAGGTGGGGACTGAGTCGAGAGACGCGTGACCTTCCCCGGGCTCTGACCCAGTGGTGCTTCGTCTGGGGGATTCCATTAATGGTTTTCGCGGCCGCGGGACAAGAGGCGACGACAGACCCGTCCAAGCGCAGCTACACCTTGTTCAACCCCACCCCGGAAGCCTTGATGCGGGAGCTTAGCGCAGATCGTCCCGACAAGACGGAAAGCGCTCACACGGTGGACGCAGGGCATTTCCAATTGGAGATGGACCTGGCGAATCTCACCTCAAACAAACCCGACACCACAGCCGGGACTGGCAGAACTACCGCCTACGAGGTGGCTCCGATGAATCTAAAAATCGGGCTTCTAAACAACCTCGATGTGCAGCTGGGGTTTATTCCCTTTCGATGGGAGCGGGAGAGAGGGATTGCAGGAGGGCCAGCGGAGGTTAGTTCCGGGTTCAGCGGCGTCACCCCGCGCATCAAGCTGAGCTTGGTGGGAAACGATGAAGGTTTGTTTGCGCTAGCACTGCTGCCCTTTGCAGCGGTGTCGACTCAGTCTGACACATTGGGGGAGCACCGCCTAGACGGCGGACTCAAGATTCCTTTTGCCTTCCGCGTGCCGGGTTGGGATCTAAGTGCTATGACCGAGGCGGACGCCGTTCGAAATGAACGAGACCGTGGGCATCATTGGATTCTGGTGAATTCGCTTAGTCTGGGTCGGCCCCTGTTCGGGCGGTTTTCCGGGTATGGCGAGTTTTTCTCCTCCGTCACCGAGGAGCGCGGAGCGGGGTGGATTGGCACCGCCAACTTCTGGATCACCTACCAGGCAAATAAGAACCTACGCCTCGATGCCGGTGTCTATATCGGCGTGACCTCAGCGGCGGAAGACTGGCACCCCTTTCTGGGGCTGACCTGGCGCTACTAGCTTCACGTCCGCCGCCCGGGGTCACTGGCGCGATCAAGTGCATGGGGGAATGGATTGGTCCAGATTGCCGCGTGGGGTTGTCGCGGCGTTTGACAGGATGTCAGGCCTTCCCCCACTCTTTCCCCATGGCAAAACCAGCGTTAGGGCGGGGCTTGAGCGGAATGCTCGGTGGGAACTCTCCCGCTTCGAGGCCCGGATCATCGGCGGCAGGCACCGTCAGCGCGAATGGGGGTGCCGCGGTCCCTCCCCATAGTGGGGTCGCTGTGGGCGAAGCCATTCAGAGAGTGGCGATCCAACAAATCCGTCCCTGCCCCTTCCAGCCGCGAAAGGATTTCGGGGAAGAGGCGCTTCAAGAATTGGCTGACTCCATTCGCTCACAGGGCGTGATTCAGCCATTGATCGTGAGGCGCCAGGCAGATCATTTTGAAATCATCGCTGGCGAGCGTCGCTGGCGAGCTGCCCAACTCGCCGGCCTGACTGAACTCCCGATCATTCTGCGCGAAGCCGACGATCGCGCGGTGCTAGAACTGGCACTGATCGAGAATTTGCAGCGAGAGAACCTGAATCCCATCGAAGAGGCCCTGGGATTTTCGGAACTGATCGAGAAATTCCAACTCCGACAGGAAGACGCGGCGGTGAAAGTTGGAAGGAGCCGCGCCTCGGTAGCCAATGCTCTGCGCCTGCTGAAACTCCCAGCGTCCATACAGGCACAACTCCGCGAAGGGAAGCTCTCCACCGGCCATGCCAAGGTTCTATTGGGCCTCCCTTCTTCAACCCTGCAGGAGAAAGCGGCGGCAAGGGTGATCGAACGTGGATTGAGCGTTCGCCAAACCGAGGAACTGGTCGCCCACCTACAGGAAAGCCCTGCCCACAGCCCCAGCTCAGCATCCGAACCCCTGGCACCGCCTAGAGATCCGAATCTCGCCGCGCTGGAAAATCGGCTCCGCGAACGACTCGGGACCAAAGTTCAGCTGCGCTATGCCAAGGGAAAGGGATCCGTGGAGATCAAATTCTTCTCGGACGAGGACCTCCAACGAGTGCTCGACCTGCTAGGCATCCGTATGGACTGAACTAGCAGCTTCCAAAAGCGACTCTTCACTCAACCCAGATCCGGAACACAAAAATGTACCAACCCTCGGAACTTCGAGAACA
>JAYTTC010000645.1:0-3912 GCA_043745255.1 Verrucomicrobiales bacterium | reverse complement strand
CGGGCAGGGGGCGTCCGGTGAGTCTGCCCACCAAACGGGTGTCGTGAAGGATCACGACCAAGGGCAGACCCACCCCCAGCGCGGCGACGATGAACGGTCTCAGCCATCGCGATCCGTTCAACCATCGATCGTACCAATAGAGCGTCTCCAGGCATGCCAATGGCAGAATCGCTGGGGCGATCCAGTTTGGAAACACCCGCTTATAGAGCGTAAAGCCGAGGTACCCCAAAAACACAGGCGCTCCCATCCAAAAAAAGAAACGCGCGAGATCGGGACGGTGCTTGATGCCACGGAACCCGACCAGAGCGGGAATCAGTCCCAGGAACAAGACCGGGTTGAGCAGCAGGGCCTCCGCACCCAGAAAATCCCAAAAGTATCGGAGTGTCGGCTGCCACGGCTCCTGGCGGCTGGCGTTGAACCTCACATGATCCAGCGTCACCCAATCATGTTGGAAATTCCAGATCAACACCGGCACCAGGCAGAGCCCGCAGACGATCAGGCCCAGCCACGGGCCCGGACGACGAAGATGCAGCCGGCTTGCAGGCCAGGCGATGAAGAGCAGAACCCAACACAGAAGCTGGTACAAACCGCTGTATTTGCTCAGCGCAGAAATGCCAATCAAAAGTCCCGTGAGAGCCCATTGCAACGTGGTTCCCTCCGGGTGTACGGCCCGCCATCCGACTACCATCGCCGCCATCCAAAAAAGCACCAACGGCGGATCCACGGTGAGCAGGGTCGCGCCAACGGCGAGAATCGGAATGACGTTCAACAAGAGCATCAGCCAGAAGGCAGGTTGCGCGGCACCAAGGGTGCGGGATAAAAAACGCAACACGAGCAGGCTCAGCGCCGCACCGATCACAGGCGCACAAAATCGAACTCCGAACATCCGGTCGCCCCACAATGATGTTCCTACCAGTTGGAGGTAGGCAATCATGGGGGGCTTGCTGTAGTAGGAGGGCGCGAGGTGCTTCGACCAGAGCCATTGATAGGCTTCGTCCTCGCTTAGCTCGATCTTGCCGCTGGCGAGATAGAGAAGTCGCCCCATGAGGACTAGGGCGATCAGCAGGTATCCAAGCTGAAGCCACGCAGCGTTCGAGAGCGGGGTGGGAGCCACGCTGACGCCGGACGGATTTGCATGATCTGTCGGATACGGGGGGAATAGGCCCGGGATCCTAAATTGGAGCTCAGGAATCCACGAATGACTCACCCAGTGCCATCCTTTTCCGAGTAGCCAGAGCAGAGCTGCGGCGTAGCCTCCCCCAAGGACAGCCCCGGCAAGAACATCGCTGGGGTAGTGCGCACCGACGTAGACCCGCGAAACGCTTACCCCAATCGCCATTGGGAGCATCCAGCGCCAGCTACGAGGATAAAATGCCATCGCGATGACCAGCGCGGCAAACCAGCTGGAGGCGTGGGATGAGGGGAAACTTCCGCTGCCCCCTCTGCCGACCAGCAGCCGCACATCGGCCAAGTCTAGAAACGGGCGTGGACGCTGAAAGGCAATTTTGAGCGGGTTGATCAGGCCGTTGTCCCCGAGTAAGAGAACAACACCCAGTGTCAGCAAAAACAGTCTTCCGCGAAGTCCTCCTCGCCACAGGAGTAACAGCACTCCGAGAGCGAGACTGGGAGCAAAGAGTGGGTTGCCGCTGAGCCAGGGCATTAGCCGATCGAACACCGGATTACTCAACGTCGCGTTGGCAAACCGGAAAAGAGAGATATCGATGGATTGCAGAAGTTCCAATGGTCTGCCCTGGATTTCAATACACGACCTGGGCCTTGACCGGGAATCGGCTCAGCCGATTCCTTCCTTCAAGGAATTTTAACTCGATAAGAAAGCCCACTTGCAGAATTTTGGCACCGAGTCGATCCAGAAGCGTTGCGGCTGCTTCTGCGGTTCCTCCCGTGGCGAGCAGGTCGTCGAGGAGAAGGACGCGGGCTCCAGGCTTCACCGCATCGATATGGATTGCGACGGTATTGGAGCCATATTCCAAGTCGTAGGTCTGCTCGTGAGTGTGGTAGGGGAGCTTTCCTTTCTTTCGGACTGGGATAAATCCAGCTTTGAGCTTTACCGCAGCGGCTGAGGCGAAAATAAAACCGCGCGCATCGATACCCACCACGGCGTCCACATCCCCGGGTTGAAACCCGGCAGTCATCAGGTCAATGGCTCCAGACAGCAGTCGCGGATCCGCCAGCAGGGGCGTGATATCTTTGAACTGAATCCCGGGTTTCGGGAAGTCCGAGACATTTCGAATGGCCCGTTCCAGATCAGAAACTGAGACGGCGGCTTGAGCGTGCGTCATGGACGCATGGTGCGGTCACTTTTGAACCGCTTCAAGCTTCTCGATCATCTTCCGCAGTTTGTTCAGAGCCAGGTTCTGAATCTGTCGAATTCGCTCGCGAGTGACGCCAAACTTCACGCCGACATCTTCGAGGGTTCGTTCCGGGCCTCCGTCGAGTCCGAAGCGGTAGCGTAGGATGGTTGCTTCCCGCTCCTCCAGATTCTTCACCAGCTCCTGCAGCATGGCGGTGACCGTCTTGTCCTCCAACTCTTCGTAAGGCGTGTCAGCGTTCTCGTCCTGGACCACCTCCGCGTAGGTGTTCGAGTCATCATCGCCGATCGGAGCATCGAGCGAGGCAGGTCGGATGGCCGCAGTGCGCATCATGGCCACACGGGACGAGGAAATCCCGAGTTCTTCGCCGAGTTCCTCGTCGGTTGGCTCGCGTCCGAAAACTTCCTGCAGCTTCATGGACACGCGACGCATCTTGGAGATCTTGTCTACCAGATGCACCGGAAGACGGATGGTCTTCGACTGGTTGGCGAGGGCTCGCTTGATGGACTGTTTGATCCACCAGGCTCCGTAGGTGGAGAGCTTTCCACCCTTGGCGGGATCGAAACGTTCCACCGCTTTCATCAAGCCGATGTTTCCTTCGCTGACCAGATCGAGGAGGGGAAGTCCAAAGCCTTCGTAATCGTGGGCAATTTTCACCACCAAGCGAAGGTTTGCTTTGATCATCTGCTCGCGTGCTTTCTTGTCGCCCTTCTTGATCCGGGCTGCGAGTTCGATCTCTTCTTGCGGGGTGAGGAGCTTCACCTGGCCGATTTCGCGCAGGTAAAGCTTAAAAGCGGTATCGGCGTCGTAAGTCCCGCGCTCCCGGACCTGGTGCTCAGGGGCTGCGGGCACGGTATCGGGATCGCGGCGAAGCGTAGGGATCTCGCTCAGTTCAACTTGTTGAGTCTTCTGGGGGTGATGAGCCGCTTTAGAGCCAGCTTTCTCAGCCGCCTTTCGGACGGCACTGAGGAGTGATCGCCCCTTTACCTGTAGGCCCGTTTTACGGGTTTTTGTTCGAGCTGCCATACGTCCTATCTTGTTTCTCTACTCGCCTTTGTCATCGGCAACTTGGGTTGCAAACTACAGCCGAGCCGGCGCTTCGTAGTGTTGTTGACTCGGGCTATGATGATTGGACCGAGACCGTCTGTGTCCGTCACGAAATCTGCGGACTCTTTCTCGAGCTTGCCTTGGGTAGGGCACTGACTGGTAGTCTGCACTCATCATGAAACTCAACCGGTTCTTCGAGTCGCCGCATTCACTATTACGGATGGCCTTGATATTTGGATGCTTGGGGTCGGGAGGAACCGGCTTTGTTCAGGCGGAACAGTTTTGGGTTTATGTCGGTACCTACACGGGTGCGAAGAGCAAAGGGGTCTATGCCGCGCTATTCGAAACCGGGGACGGTTCCTTCCGCCCTGCACAGCTCGCCGCCGCAGCTCAAGACCCCTCCTTCCTGGCCGCCCATCCCAGCGGGAAGTTTCTCTACGCCGTCAACGAGGTGAGTGAGTTTCAGGGGGGTTCGGGTGGGGGGCTCTCCGCATTCAGGGTGGACGCCGCTTCGGGCAAGCTCACGCCGATGAAC
>JAYTTC010000644.1:0-3918 GCA_043745255.1 Verrucomicrobiales bacterium | reverse complement strand
TACGGACGACACTACAGAAGCCGGACTGAAGTTCTGTAGTGTGGGCCGTATCGGCCCATCCCCGTCCGGATCGTCCGATACGGACGACGCTACAGAAGCCGGACTGAAGTTCTGTAGTGTGGGCCGTATCGGCCCATCCCCGTCCCACCTCTTCGAATAGGCGAGACTCCATTCTCACCCACTTTTAATCACACCCGCGAAAAGGCCCCTCCTCACTTCTAACTTGTCTAGCTCGCTTACCCGAAATGCAATGGGGTGCCTTTGGCGCTGGAGTCCGGCGAGCCCAAGCCCATCCCAGCCTCGCCTTCGGCTCTTAAGCCGGAGGTTTACGCCAGGATCTTTTTCACCACTTCGCCCGCGACGTCGGTGAGGCGGAAGTTGCGTCCGTTGTGGAAATACGTCAGGCGCTCGTGGTCGAATCCGAGCAGATGAAGGAGGGTCGCGTGGAGGTCGTTTACGCTGACTTTGTCCACGGCGGCTTTGTGGCCCAGTTCGTCGGTCTCACCAAAGTGAACGCCTCCTTGTACTCCTCCGCCCGCCATCCAGTAGGTGAAGGCATGCGGGTTGTGATCGCGACCCGGGTTCTTTCCCTTCTGTGAAATCGGCAGCCGACCAAACTCGCCGCCCCAGACGACCAAGGTTTCATCCAGCAGCCCGCGTTGCTCCAAGTCCGCCAGCAGTCCGGCGATGGGTTGATCGGTTTCTCGCGCAAATCCGCGATGATTGCCGACGATGTCCTCGTGGCCATCCCAGCTGCGTTGGTTGTCCATTCCGCCGGAATAGATCTGCACGCAGCGCACTCCTCGTTCCACCATGCGACGCGCCATGAGGCATTGCGCAGCGAAGTGGCTGCAGTGTTTTTGATCGAGACCGTAGAGTTCTTTGAGAGATTGAGATTCGCCTTGGATGTCGAATGCCTCGGGTGCTGCGGTCTGCATGCGATAGGCAAGTTCAAAGCTTTCGATGCGCGCGCTGAGTTCGCTCTCCACGGCGGAATGCCCCAGCTGCTGTCGGTTGAGCGTCGCTAGCAAATCCAGCTGTGCGCGCTGATCGCTGTCCTCCATGACGGACGGGCGCTGGAGATTGTCGATGGGATTACCTTTCGGTCGGAGCCAGGTGCCCTGGTAGACGCTCGGCAGAAACCCCGCTCCCCAGTTGCTCGCCTGCCCCTTGGGAAGGCCGCGATCGAGGGGATCACTCATCACCACGAACGCTGGGAGATTGCGGCTTTCGCTGCCAAGCCCGTAGGTCATCCACGAGCCGACGCAGGGCGAGCCCATGCGTGTGGAGCCGGTGTTGATCATGAACAGCGCAGGGCTGTGGTTGTTGGACTGAGTGTGGCATGAGTGGATGAATGCCATTTTGTCGGCATGCCGCGCCATGTGAGGGAAGAGGTCGCTGACCCAGGTGCCGCTCTGTCCGTGTTGCTTCCAGTCAAAGGGGGATTTCATCAGGGGTCCGACCGCCTCGGTGAAGAACCCGGTCTTCTTGTCAAAGCCCGCCAACTCCTTGCCGTCTTGCTTGGCGAGCTCGGGTTTGTAATCCCAGGTGTCCACTTGGCTCGGACCGCCGTTCATGAAAAGCCAGATGACCGATTTGGCGCGGCCGGGAAAGTGCGAAGGACGCGGTGCCAGTGGGTTGTTTGCCGCAGCCTGGGCGGACGGTAGCAGCAGCCCAGAGTCTTGAAACAGTCCGGCCAGGGCGAGTAATCCGGCTCCACCCCCCGCGCGACGGAGGATCTCGCGACGATTGATCAGACTTGGGTCAGTCCACATAGATGAATTCGTTTAGGCTCAGAACAACTTGTGCGAAGTCCGTCAACGCGAGTTCACGGGCGTCGGCTTTTTGTTCGGCTTGATAGCGCGCGCTCTGTTGCTCAATGAAATGCAACGACTCTAGTGTTTCGCTCTCCGTCGGTGGACGATTCAGAGCGAAGCTGTAGGCCCGCTGCACTGCCTCAGGGAGCGGTGTCTCGTGATGCGGCGAGAAACGTTTTGAAAACGCTTCGGCCCACGAGCGAATTTGTGGACTGTTCATGAGCAATAACGCCTGCGGTGCCACAGTGGTGGTCGGGCGAGATCCCTGGCTGACGAGAGGCTCTGGCGCGTCGAATGCCTGCATCCACGGCAGGAGTTGGCTGCGCTTGACGGTGAAGTAAATGCTGCGACGGCGGCTTGAAGAGTCGAGAGTGCCGGGTCCGAATCTGTTGGTATCGAGCAGACCCGACACCGAGAGAAGCGAATCGCGAATCGCCTCCGCCTGCAGGCGTTGCGGGGCGCGATGGGAGAGCAGGGCGTTGAGCGGGTCGACTAGCAATTTTGAGGCGTCCAATCGACTCTCCTGCTGATACGCGCGGGTGGTCATGATCCGTTGATGGAGTGTCTTGAGGCGCCAGCCGCTCTGAATCAGTTCTGTGGCGAGCCAGTCGAGGAGCTCCGGATGCGTCGGCTTCGCACCCTGCACGCCAAAGTCATTCGGCGTGGCCACCAACCCCTGCCCAAAATGATACTGCCAAAGCCTGTTGACGATGACCCGCGCCAGGAGATGCCCAGCCCCTCCCTGTGTGTCGGTCATCCAGTTGGCCAGCGCGCGGCGTCGTCCGGAAAACTTGGCACTCGCCGGGGGCTGCCAGCGCCATCGGGTCTCCGAATCGGGGGGACGCATCAGAACTTGAAGAAGGCCAGGTGTCGCAATTCCTTGCTTCTGATCCGTGCTCCCGCGCTGGAGTTGATAGGTGTCTGGAAAAAAATCAGCACCCTGGGTGTTCATCCGCAGGGCCGGATATCCCTCGGCACAGACCATGACTTTGGTGAGCTTCGGTTTGGGGGCGTCCTGAGCGTGACGCTGAACCTTAGCCTGAAGCGATTGCCAACCCAGCTCGGACTGCTTCCACCAGTTCAGCAGCGCCATACGGTCCTCGGAGGGCAGGGGAGTGCGGGTTTGCTGATCGAGCTGAGTTTTTTTGAGTATCTCAGCAATGATCGAGGACATTGCCTCTCCATCGAGTTCTGGTTTATCCGCGCGGGTGACTGCGACACGAGGGCGTCCGATGTTGTGTCGGGTGTTCAGCGAGAACTCCAACCGGACTTCGAGTCGAGTGCCTCCTTCGAATCCCACCGGAGTTTCAAACTCAAAGAGCGCCGCGTGATGGGTGCCGAATTTGGGATCCACCGCCCAGCCTGTCTTCGGGTTCTCGTCCAGAGCGGATGCGATCGAGAGACTCTCCGCGTTCTGCTCAAAGGTGGCACGAGGGCGGACCAGTTTGATTTCGTTATTCGGGCCACCGAGGAGCGGTGAGGCGAACACTCGGATTCTGCTTAATCCAATGTTGCCGTTGTCCGCTCGTCCAGGTCCTCCTTTGGGCATACTTGAATGCCACAACGCCTCCAGCCTCAGGGCGTGAAGGTCCCGCGCCTGCGTCTGGGCTGTGAGAGTGTAGGTATCCGAGTCCCCGTTTATGCCCTCGGCGAGATAGGAGCCGTCTTCCAGCTTTTTGAAAGTGGCACCCGCTTTTGATTTGATTTCACTAGACTCAAGGGACTCCCATTTTGCAGGGGCTGGAAGCAGTGCTCCTGCGGACAGCCAGGCATCGAACCGCCCCGGCAGATCGCGATCCTCATACGTTTTCAGGGCTGCAAGCAGAGGGACGTGCTCACGGTCGAAGGATTCTCGAGCACGGCGATTCGCGTCCGGTTCGAGATCCAAATCGATGTCGCTCCTCACCGTCGTGGTGAAGGCGGACAGCATCCGGTAGTAGTCCTGGGTCGGGATAGGATCGAACTTGTGATCGTGGCAGCGGGCGCAGCCCACGGTCAGTCCGAGCATGGCTGTGCCAGTGGTGGCGAGCATGTCATCCATCGCGTCGTAGCGAGTGCGCTCCACCTCGTTGGCGGTAATCTGGGTCGGGAAAACTCCGGC
>JAYTTC010000643.1:0-3922 GCA_043745255.1 Verrucomicrobiales bacterium | reverse complement strand
GAACATGAGGTGCCGTGTAGGTGGCACCTGATGTCGGGATGTCTTTCGCCCCTTGGTCCAGACTGTCGAGAGTGGCCGAGAATTGGCCTGCCGTAGCCTCCGTGATTTTAAACGCCACGCGAAGCTGCACTGCGCCGACGTAGAGCGTTCCTTTCCAATATCCCTGAAGATCGGATCCTCTCCGCGGCGCAAAGTCCTGCGGAGCGGTCGCTGCAACCGATGGAGGAGCCGCCGATCTCTTCAGAGTGAGCGGAAGCTCGCGGCCGATCTGAGTCCATTTCCCTACCCATTCCGTCTTGTCGGCACTTAGCTGCCCTTCGAACGTCGCGCTCAGCGCTTTAAGTTCAAAGCGTCCGGTTCTGCCGCGAGTGGTGACCGAGGTGACAGGAATGCTGGAGGCACCTTGATCGATGCTGTCCAACACGGCGACGTAGGTTCCATTGGTGGCCAGCTTGAGCCTTGCGACCAATCGCAGCTCCGCTTCGCCAATCTTGAGTGAGCCTTCCCAGGCTCCCTCGAAGTTCTCACTGGACGCGCTTCGCGTTGTGAACTGGTAAACAGCGATCGATCCTACACTCAACGGCGCATCGGTCCTTATCGCCCAGGCTGGAAACGGATTCTTCCACATCAGGGGCGATTTCAGCCCACTGAGGGTCGGGTGAGGGATCGGGATCCATAGGCTCATGTTCGCGACGTTTCCGTCGATGTTCCGATCGAAGAGCGGCCGTGGCCGCAAAATTGGCGGTGCGATAGAGCCAGCCCGTCAGGATCAGGATCGTGTTCAGACCGAGGTGGGCCGCCTGCTTCGCCAGGATGATAAAAACGGTCTGAGTTACCTCCTGTCCTCTATTGCTCCAAGGATCGGGGTGTGCCACAGTCACGATCAATCATAAGGTCCTAACTCTGAACGATTGTTGACGCGATGCCTATTTCCTAACCATTCGATCTATTTCAGACCCACTTTTTCGGTGTTCCGGGCGTGGGCCTGGGTCGTTTGGATCTGCACGGGGCTCCTCACTTGGGCAGATCTCTCCGCGCAACAGCTGCGCTTAGAGATCGAGCCTGTGTGGGGCTCCTCCTCGTTTTCTCTCGGCCAAGCGCTGCCTGCCGCGCGAGTGCCGGGATTTTCCATCAGCCGGGTCGACGGGCTCTTCTCGCGCCTCGCCCTTCAACGAATCGATGGAACTTGGATGGAGTCGGAAGCTTGGTTTTTCCATCTCAATACAGAACGACAGAAGCTCTCGGCAATGGCCGATGGGCTGCCGACGGAGGAGTTTAAAGCCATTCGATTCATCGTGGGGCTCCCCCCGGAGGTGGATCAAGCCGACCCCGCAAGCTGGCCCCCGGGGCATCCTCTGCATCCGGATGTGTGTGGGCTCCACTGGGGATGGCAGGGAAGCTATGTGTTCTTGGCAATCGAAGGACATTTCTCAGGCGAGGTCGGACAGGGAAACGGATTTTCCTATCACTTGGCGCGATCCGATTCTCCCATGAAAGTGGAATTGCCGGTTCGCTTCTCGGGAGGCCAGCCTCACACCCTAAGGCTCAGTTTCGATCTGGCGGCCCTGACAGCGAAAGGCGCTGAGGTTCGGAAAGGGCTTTCCACGCACAGCCGCGAGGGGGATCTGCTAGCAGTCCGGCTCAAAGCACGGGTTGCGGACTGTTTCCGAGTCAAATCGATTCGTTCAGATCTGTTCCAGACCTTGTCGCAAAATCCCCGACCACTCCCGTGCCAGCCTTCGATTGGCAGTCGCTACCCGCTCGAAATTTCACAGCGTCTCCCCAAGGTTTCACTTCCTGAAGACAACCCGCTGACGATCGAAGGAGTTGAGCTGGGACGTCGACTGTTCCACGACGCCCGTCTTTCCAAGACGGCATCGCAGTCCTGCGCCTCGTGTCATGACTGGAAAAAGTCCTTCACCGATGGACGTGATCGAAGCCCTGGAGCGGAGGGACAGGAAGGCCGGCGGAGCGCGATGGCCCTGGTGAACTTGGCCTGGGCCTCCCACTACTTCTGGGACGGACGTGCGAATTCACTACGCGACCAGGCCCTGATGCCGATTCAGGATCCTCGGGAAATGAACGAGACGATCGTCAGGGTCATTGAAAAACTCAGCTCCGACCCCACCTATCCCAATCAGTTTCGTGACGCCTTCGGCACTCGTGAGATCAACGGCACTCGCCTGGGGCTTGCACTCGAGCAATTCCTGCTCACTCTAATTTCGCAGGACTCCAAGTTCGATCGAGCCGCGAGAAGGCTGGAGACACTCACCGATCAAGAGCAGCTCGGTCTCAAACTTTTCATCACCGAGTCGGATCCAGCACGCGGTCTTCGAGGGGCCGATTGTTTTCATTGTCACGGCGGGAACCTCTTCACCAGCCACCAGTTTGCGAACAACGGGCTCGAGGAACGAGGCGGAGATCGCGGACGCATGGAGGTGACCCATCTGGAGTCGGATCGCGGGAAGTTCAAAATCCCAACGCTGCGGAACAGCTCACTCTCCGCACCCTACATGCACGACGGCCGCTTTGCCACGCTTGAGGCGGTGGTCGACCATTACGATCATGGCGTGCGCCGGTCCCCTCGACTCGATCCCAACCTCGCCAAACATCCCGACTCCGGACTTGGCCTGACCCCTGCGGAGAAGCAGGCCCTGGTCGCCTTCCTTTGCACGCTGACCGATGCACCCTTTGTTGCCCCGACCTTGACCCATGAGCCCTCAACCCTTCTGACGCCTCAGCCCACGGATCCCTGATTTTATGCAGCCTCACCTCCACTCAACGATCGCTAGAAAACTGTTCGCCATGCTGACTGCGGCAGGCGTGACTTTACTATCACCCTGCCTCGTGGCTGATCCGCTGACCCATGGCGAGGACGACATCTTCGCGCTCGAAACTGCCAGACTCCTTCCTCCAGGTCCGCCGACCCTTGCAGCCATTCCGACTCCGACCGATCGAATCACCTTGGGAGACTGGACGACACCCATCGCGTGGACGCCTCATATTCCGGTTTCGGCCGCGACCCTGCCCGACGGTCGAGTGCTGACCTTCGCCTCCAACCAGCGAACCACCTTCCCGGGCGGACCGGAGTTCACCTATGCGGCCACCTGGAACCCCGCGACGGGCACGTTTGTTGAATACAACAATTCATTCCATGACATGTTCTGTGGTGGACTGGTGATGCTTCCGGACGGTCGAGTTCTGGTGAACGGTGGACGCAACACCACCGTGCTCTCCAGCATCTTTGACTGGCGGGCGAACACCTGGACCAAGCTGCCGAACATGAACGATCCGCGCTGGTATAACACCACCGTGGCGCTGCCAAGCGGACGAGCCTATACCGTCAGTGGAAGCGGTGGATCATCCACCGCCGAGCGATGGGACGCTTCCAGCGGCTGGAGCCGACTGACTGGAATCAACTGGAACGTGGTGCTCTCCGAACCGGGGTACATCAACATCTGGCATCCGTTTCTGCTCTTGGCACGCGACGGCCGTCTCTTCCATTTCGGACCCACGCGCACCATGCACTGGGTGACTCCGGATGGCAGCGGCTCGATCGTCAATGCGGGCCCAGTGGTACCCGGCACGCATTACCCCAAGGAGGGCTCCTGGGCCATGTATGATGAAGGCAAAATCCTCGTGGCGGGCGGAGGGACCAACACCACCGCGAACACCAGCGACACTACCACCGGAACCAGCAGCACGACCGCCTACACGGTCGATCTCAACGGTGCATCTCCGATCGTCACCCCTGCGGCCTCGCTAAATTTTGGACGCCAGTTCGCCAACGTCGTGGTGCTCCCGACCGGCGAGGTGATGATCATGGGAGGGAATACCTCCGGACTCAAATTCAACGACACCGGATCCGTCCTCACTCCAGAAATCTGGAATCCCACCACCGGCCAGTGGCGGCTTGCGGCGG